>JAAHGE010000413.1 GCA_010672635.1 Desertifilum sp. SIO1I2
TACTCTTGCTCTTCAGAAACGGCAAACGGCGAAGATTCTTCTGTGGTTTGTATCTGTTCGTCGTCTAAGAAATAGTCTGCTTCTGAAGTTAATTCGTCATCGCTTAAATCTCCCAATAACCGATCGTCACTTAAAGGAGTTTCTATTTCTTCTGTAAAGGTTGAACTGTTTTCAGTAGTGAAGTCTTCAGGGATTGCAGATTCTTCTGTGGTTTGTATCTGTTCGTCGTCTAAGAAATAGTCTGCTTCTGAAGTTAATTCGTCATCGTTTAAATCTCCCAATAACCGATCGTCACTTGAAGAATTTTCTATTTCTTCTGTAAAGGTTGAACTGTTTTCAGTAGTGAAGTCTTCAGGGATTGCAGATTCTTCTGTTTCTAGGGATTCATCCGTTGCAGCAAATTCAGGGAACGCCTGCAAATTCTCTGAATCTAAAATTTCCTCAGTATCGCTTAGTTCGTCTAATAAGGCGCTATCGGTTAGGGGAACTGCTAGCGATGCTAAATCTGAATCTGCTTCTGCATCAAATTCGTCTGGGGATTCCTGCGTTTCTGGTGCTTCCCAAAAGGCAGATTCATCTGTACCGTTAAGCTTGCTGAGGATATCTTGTTCTTCAATCGCTGAAAGTCGGATGTTGTCTTCAGGAGTAAAAGCCGCCTCTGGGGAAGCAACGTCTTCTTGTGACAAATCGATTTCAGAGGTTTCTTCTTCCCAAAAGACAGTTTCGGCGGCGTCAAACTCGTCTAAGAGTTCGCTATCAATCTTCAGCGCTTCTGGGGATTGTTCTGTTTCTAACTCAGGTTGTGACTCTAAGTTAGCGGCAGTTGGGGGAATTTCTTCTAGGGTTTCTGTCTCTTCTTGTAGGGCATCCTGTAAATCGGCTTCAATGGCTCGATCTAGGATGGGATTGGGTTCTACTGCTGATTCTACCTCGTCTGGGAGATTGGTTGCGATCGCCGTATCTTCGCGATCGAAAATCTCCCCTAGGGGATCGACTGGCGGCGTCACTGAAGCTTGGGTTGACAGAGGTTCCTCTATCTCATCGTCAAAGGAGTCTGCAAATAATTCACTATCAAACTCTTCAAGCGCTTCTCGATCGCGATCGCCTAAGCTATCTTCACCCGTATCTGACACGGGTGCTTCTTGACCTGATGCAGTTTCTGGTGGCAGAGTGGCTGTAAATTTGCCAGAATCCTCAACCTCGTCAAAGGGTGCTGAAACTTCTAAATGGACAGGAAACGCTTCTGTTAGAGGTGCTTGCGTGTCGTCGAGGGGGAACTCTGCTAGGTTTTGAGACTCGTCAAACGTACTGCTTGGGGGAAGTTGTTCTCTAACCGGGGATGGCGCTGCAAGCTGAGAATCGGTTACTGTTGACCAATCTAGTCCGAGGCTGCTGGGATCGAAATTATGTTCCTGCATTTCGATCCACAAGCTGAAGAGTTTTTGCAAACTCAGCAGGTTGCGCTGAATAATCTCATGGCTGGCTTTAATTTGGCTGATGTGAAACTCGCGCAGTTCAGCAAAGGCGCTATTGTCCACAAAGACGCTACCCACTTCGGTATTAATATCCCCATCAACAATATTGATGCGGGTTTTCATGCGATGTCCGGGTAAGGCGCTTTCGGGGTTCTGTGGTTCCGTTCCATAGGGATCGGCGAGGGAAACCCAGGTGGCGATGTCTAGTTCAATCGACTCACTTAAGGCCGTTTTTAAGGCTTCAGCAAGTTTCCCTGCTCGAATCAACGCTTTAAAGTCATCACTTGCTGCCATGAGGATATCCCCTATTGTTCTAAATGCGCCAAGCCAAAGTTAAATGCATCGGTTAGAGACCTCTCACCATGCTAATCGACCCATCCACTGTTGTTCAGGGTTGGGATTTCCGGTTATACCTCTGAAGCGTTTAAAAGGTGAGATTGCGATTGTTCGGAAGCGTCCAATTCTGAAGTTTGGGTGAGCTTGGGTAAGGTATGCCCTAGAATTGCAAAGAGTTGTTGCAGATTTTCTAAGTTTTTCTGAATCATCTCCCGGCTTTCCCAAATTTGTTGAACGTGGAATTCTCGTAAGTTGGTGTAGGGGCCGTTTCCGACAAACTGGCTGCCAACTTCGGTGTCAATATCTCCCTCAACGATGTTAATCCGGGTTCGCATCTGATATCCCGGTAGAACTTTATCGGGTGCGGGTTGGGTGGGATGGTAGGGATTAGCGGCGCTAACCCAGGTGGTAATCTCGATCTCAGGTGCTTCGCTGATTGCCAGTTGCAGGGCCTGTTTGAGGTTGCCTGCTTTGATGGCTTGTTTGAATTCCTCGCTGGCTGCCATAACGCTCTCTCCGGTAGAATTGCACGCAAATTTTTCGTGCGTTGACCCTCGTTTGAACTTCCTTAATTCTAAGGGTACCCGCACGCCGAACAATAGTTTCTAAGAGGGTTAGAGATTCAACCGGGTTGTTCGAGGTCTTCGATGGCTTTGGGGACGCCTGCGGTGAGGACTTCATGACCGGTTGGGGTAACGAGGAGGTCATCTTCGATGCGGATGCCGATCCCGCGCCAGCGATCGCTTACCGGGGGTTGTCCCTCGGCGGGTTCAACGTCAGGGGAGATATACAAGCCGGGTTCAACGGTGAGGATATGTCCGGGTTGGAGGGTTGTCCAGGTTTCTTCGTTGTGTTTGTATGCGCCGCAGTCATGCACGTCTAAGCCTAACCAGTGGCCGGTGCGATGCATGTAGAAGGGTTTATATTTCTCTTCTTGGATAATTTCGTCGATATCTCCGGCTAAGAGTCCGATTTCAATTAAGCCTTCGACAAGGACGCGCACGGCAGTCTCGTGAAACTGATTGTAGGGGTTGCCGGGTTGTACTTGGGCGATCGCGCTTTTTTGGGCCTCTAGGACAATTTCGTATAAGGCTTTTTGTTCGCCGCTAAATTTGCCGCTAACGGGGAAGGTGCGGGTAATATCGCCGTTGTAATAGTCGTAGCAGCATCCGGCATCAATCAGCAGCAGATCGCCGGCTTGCAGGGGGGCTTTATTTTCAATGTAGTGCAGCACGCAGGCATTTGCCCCCGCTGCCACAATCGAAGGATAAGCCGGCCCCATACCGCCGCGCAAGCGGAACAGATGCTCCATTTCGGCTTGAATTTCGTATTCGTAGCGACCGGGATGGGCGATCGCTCTAGCATGGTTATGGGCTTCAACGGAAATGGCGATCGCTTTCCGCATTTGCTCAATTTCGGCCTCGCTTTTCACCATCCGCAGGGGATGTAAGACAACCCGCGCATCTTCTAAGGCGGTGGGGCCAACTCCCCGTTTTTGATATTGGGCCATTTGGCGCTGCCAATGGGAAAGCACGGTTTGATTAAAGGCGCGATCGCGTCCTAGGTGGTAGTAAATGCGATCGGCTTTTTCCAAGTATTGCGGCAGCTTTTCATCAAGTTCGTCGATGGGATAGGCCTCATCGGCCCCGTAAAGGGTTTTCGCTGCTTCTATCCCCACGCGATACCCCGTCCAGATTTCCTTGTCGCGTTCTTTGGGTTGCACAAATAACACAAACTGATGTTCGGGATGGTGAGGCGCAAGAACCGCTACGGCTTCCGGTTCGTTAAACCCCGTTAGATAGTAAAAATCGCTATCTTGCCGATACACATACTCAACATCATGGTGCATCACGGCAGTCGGGGCACTGCGAAAAATGGCAGTTCCCTGACCGATTTTAGAAAGAAGTTGTTCGCGGCGTTGGCGGTATTCTGCTTGCATGGGGAATAGGGATCGATAAAACTAGAAGCGATAACTCATCACTTTAATTTCTGAACCGTTGCTCGGCAAGTCAGCCTGAGTCAGCGTTAGGGTATCGCTATTGGTGCGGCGAACGGGGGTGCCGTCCATCAGATTCAAAAATTCATCTAAAGCAACGATATCGCAGATATTATCAGCCGCTTGCGTCCGATAGTGGGTGGGAACGATCAGTTTGGGCGAAAGGGTCTGTAAGGCTTGACGCGCTTCGGTGGGGTTGTAGGCTTTCGGGCCGCCTCCCACGGGAATAAAGACGATATCGGGAGTGCCTAAAAGAATCCTTTGTTCGACGCTAATTGGCCCAGCAATGCCGCCTAAGTGCAAGATGTTAATGCCAGCTTGTTGCCAGCGCCAAGCTACGTTGACTCCAAAGCGGCGTCCCCCTTCGCGGTCGTGATCGGTGCGAATGCCTTGAATTTGCTTAGTTTCCATCTGGTAAACGCCGGGTTCGTAGAGGAGGCGCGGGTTTCCAGGCAGGGTTTCAATTGCCCCTTCGTCGAGTAATTGCGAACTAATTAGAACTAAGTCGGTTTCAACATTGGGGGGACGATAACCCGCCGTGCAACCGATATTGCGAAAGGGGTTGACCAGAACCCGTTGACCGCCTCCGGTAAACAGAAAGCAGGTGTGTCCTAACCATTGAATGGATAGGCGATCGCTATTTTGGGCGACGGAGGGTTTAAACCCAGAAGCCCAAGTTGTTCCCATCGCCGTCAGCAAACTCGCGCCCGCATAGCGCATCAACTGTCGCCGTCTCATCATCTTGATCTAAATTTGGGGTTGTGCAGGTTGGGATCGAACTCCCGAAAGTTTTTATTTTAAGCGCCGCTTAAGCAGAAACCGCAATTTTGGCGGTGGGAATTCTGGTTAAAAAATTCCGCAGCAATTGCTTTCCGGCTTGCGTCAAAATACTTTCTGGGTGGAACTGGACGCCTTCAATATGGGGATAGTTCCGATGGCGGACGCCCATAATCGTACCATCGTCTACCCATGCCGTGATTTCTAGCTCTTCTGGACAACTCTGGCGTTCGATGACGAGGGAATGGTAGCGGGTGGCGAGGAAGGGGTTTTCTAGACCGCGAAAGACTCCTGTATTGTTGTGATGAACCTCGGAGGTTTTCCCGTGCATTAAGGTGGTTGCGGAATTTGTCGCCGGAACGGGTGGGGCA
>JAAHGE010000414.1 GCA_010672635.1 Desertifilum sp. SIO1I2
TGTCAGGATTTATTAAACGGATATGTAAGTAAAATTTATTAAATCCTGACCTACTGAGTTGTCTAAAAACCAATCACTTTGGAAAGTAAAGTTCTCATGTCTTGCAATATCTACACTTTGAGCCAACTGCAACAGCATATCCAAGCGAATCCAGAGCAATGGCGACCTTTAGTTTTAACCAATGGGTGTTTTGATTTACTCCACGTCGGACACTTGCGATACTTACAAGCGGCCAAAGCACTAGGGCGATCGCTCATTGTCGGCGTCAATAGCGATCGCTCCGTGCAAAGCATCAAACCCCACTCGCCGGGATTTCCCCAACGACCCATCATCCCCGAAAACCAACGCGCCGAACTCCTAGCCGGACTCAAACCCGTTGACGGAGTGGTACGATTTGACACGCAGACTGCAATTCCTCTAATTGAAGCAATTCAACCCGATATTTACGTCAAGGGGGGCGACTATACCTTGGAAACCTTACCAGAAGCCAAAGCCGTACAAGCTTGTGGTTGTCGTGCCGAGTTTATTACGATTGAAATTCCCACCTCAACAACCGCCATTATTCGTAAAATTCTAGAGGAATGTCTTTAAAATTAACTGCACTTTGACTCTTAACTGGCGACTTCATGAGCGATCCAACCACCGATAACCGAAGCGATCTCGACACTAACCTTTCCCAACTGGCGGCCCAACTGCGATCGGGGACGACCAAAAATCAACTCGCATCCGTCCATGAACTTGCTGATGCAGGTGCTGCTGGCGAACAGATCTTAATGGAAATTTTACAAGAACGCCACAGCAATCAATCGCCAACACCTGTAGAAGGCAAGATTTACCAAGTCTTGTTTGCCAGTCCCTCAACTGAAGTTCAAAACTTCTTGCAAACCCACTTTCCCACCGGAATTGTCCCCCTCACCTCCGAACGCAATATCGACTATTTACCCTTGCAACGCCTATTAGCCAAACAAGACTTTCTGGAGAGCGATCGCCTTACCATTACCTTAATGTGCGAACTGGCCGGTCGAGACGCCCAAGAACGCAAATGGCTCTACTTCACTGAAGTCGATCGCTTTCCCAGTAGCGACCTCAAAACCCTCGATACCCTGTGGTTCATCCACTCCGAAGGTAAATTTGGTTTTTCCGTACAGCGAGAACTCTGGCTATCCCTGGGACGCAACTGGGAAAAACTCTGGCCTAAAATTGGCTGGAAACTCGATAATCAGTGGACGCGCTACCCCAACGCCTTCACCTGGGACCTCAGCGCACCGCGAGGTCATTTACCCCTCTCCAACCAACTGCGCGGAGTCAGAGTGTTCTCTTCATTGCTCAATCATCCCGTTTGGCAAAGCTAGGAATAGTGCTGAGTGGGAACAGAGTGCTGAGTGTAAAGTGCTGTTGCGAGCTTCCGCGCAGCGGTGTGCTGAGTGGGAAAAGGATGGGGAAATGAGTGCTGAGTGGGAAGTGCTGTTGCTTTAGCTTCCGCCTAGCGGTGTGCTGAGTGGGAACAGAGTGCTGAGTCTCAATAGAGTGTTGAGTCTGAAGTTTCCCCCCATCTCCCCATCCCCCCATCCTCTTCTTCCCCCTCACCCTCTATCTCCGTAAATTCCCCGGATTCTAGGCTAAGTTGTTTGTCAATTCGAGAAATTGGGAATGCTTGTATTAGAGAGCGCTAACCTTCTGTGGGTTAGGGACTTTGGATTAGCACATATAGAGGGGGGGATTGAATGATAGATCCTCAAAATAGACTTTTATGCCAGCTTAACGGTATGAATGCACTAGATCGAGAGCAACAACGCTTGAGCGCGATCGCCCAACTGGGGCTATTAGAAATCGGTAGTATTCCTGTGTTTGAGGAGGCGACGCAAACAGCCGCGCACTTTTTGCAAGCCCCAATTTGTATTTTAAGTATCGTGGATCGCGATCGCCAGTGGTTTAAAGCCGCTGTCGGGTTATCGCGTTTAGGACTCATGAACGAGTTAGCTGCCAACCGCAGCTTGCCACGTCGCGAATCATTTTGTACGCAAGTGGTGGAAAACCGCAAAGCGATCGCCATTTCCGATACCAGTGCCGATCCCAGCACTAACAATAGCGTTCTCGTGCAGCATTACGGCATTCGCGCTTATCTGAGCGTACCCGTTTTTTCCTCCAACGGTCACTGTCTGGGTACCCTAGCCGTGATGGATCTAGAACCGCGCAACTTTGTGCATCGCGATATTGAGTACCTAGAGCTAACCGCTCGCTGGAGTATTAGCGAATTTGAGCGCAATTGCTTGCTTAAAGGGACGCTTCCGGTTTCAGAACCCGCCGATAAGCTCGATCCGCTCTTAGAATTCTCTCCTCAAGCTGAGATATTAACGAATGCTGGGGACTCCCCAAGCCCTGCCCTCTCTGCCCGTAGCGATCATCAACAGACCACGGCTAAAGTCAAAATTGACCTTTTACATCAACTCACTCAAGAACTAAGAACACCCTTAACCTCTGTGATGGGGATGGCTAGCGTTCTGGGGCGCGAAACCTTCGGACCGCTCACTCATAAGCAAAAAGAATATCTCGATATTATTCATCACAGCGGTCAGTATTTGCTGTCTTTGGTCAATGAAATTCTGGAATTGGGGATTAGCGATCCGCAAACACCAGAGTTAAAAATTGCTTCAGTCGATATTGAAATGCTCTGCCAACAGGCAATCAATAGCCTAGAACATATCGCCAAGCGACGGGAACAGAAGCTACGCCTCACTGTTGAGCCTGGAAACCGGATTTGGTTATTGGATAAGTCGATTGTGCGGCAAATTCTCTATCATCTAGTTTCTAGCGTGATCCAATCGGCCTCAACGGAAAGTATCGTTCGGTTGCATGTTTCGCGGAAAAATAACGGCTTGAATATTACGGTTTTGGTTTCCCATCCTTGGTTAGGCGAAGGTTTACCCATTGATGAAATCGATAGTCCCCTAGAAGCAGTTCCCGTGGGCTTGTCGTCACGGAGTGCGGATGCAGCCGCCTGCGAATTGTTGCTCAATTCTTTAGAGCCTAAGCACTTGAATGTCTCGGAACAGATGCCAGAGGATAATTTGAGCGAAGAGCAACTTGTTGTTGAGGGCAATACCAGTAATAGTGGTGAAAACCTGCGGTTAATCCTCAGTCGCTTGCTGGTGCATTCACATGGCGGGCAAATTTCCATGCAGGGTTCTCTGGAGGCAGGTTATCGTTATGTCGTGACCTTGCCGGATATGGCTTACTGGGAAGGGGCGCAATGAGCGGTCTGAGCGTGCTAGATTTCTTCCCATAGACAAGGAACAAATGACCGTCCACAATGGACATCGAATGCACGCTATGACTGTGAACTGACGATGGATAACTTCGTGTGGCAATACGTGACACTCCAAGGGGTGAGGCTTCGAGAGTGGCAATATGGTAGCTATCTACATCGACTTGTAGGGCTGCTCTATGCTTGGCGTCAAAGTAGTTGGTTGATGCAGCGCTCAGACTTCATTGGTCTGGGGTTAGTCAGTTTAGTGTTTGGACTCGCACCGTTTGTTTCGAGTTCATTAATTGGAGTATTGCTAGGAGCGATCGCGCTATTCTGGCTGTTACTGACGCTTTCGGATAGCCCTCAGTGGGCAGGACCTCATGAGGCGAGCGAGTTTAAGCCCTTTTTTACGCCGATCCATTTGTTAGTGTTACTCTATTGGGCGATCGCAACAGTGGCCACAGCACTTTCCCCAGTTAAAGCGGCGGCCTTTACCGGGTGGATCAAGCTCACCCTATATCTGTTACTGTTTGCCTTAGTCTCGCGAATTTTGCGATCGCCGCGCTTGCGAAACTGGCTGATTGTTCTCTATCTTCATGTCGCGCTGATCGTCAGCGTGTATGGCATTCGCCAGCGCATCTTTGGCGCGGCCCAACTGGCCACTTGGTCCGATCCAACTTCTGCGGCGGGTCGGACTATTCGCGTTTACAGTTATCTCGGCAATCCTAATTTATTAGCTGGCTATCTCCTACCCGCCATCCTCCTCAGTTTAGCGGCGATTTTTGTTTGGCGCGGTTGGTTTCCCAAACTCCTAGCGGCTACAATGCTTGTTTGCAATACCCTCTGCATGATTTTTACCGATAGCCGAGGCGGATGGATTGGCGTTGCAGTCGCTTTGATTGGATTTTCTAGCTTGCTGATTTATTGGTGGCAGCCTCAAATGTCCCCCTTTTGGCGAACTTGGTCTTTCCCCATTGCTTTGGGGGCTGTGGTGGGCTTAATTTTGATGGCGGTGCTGTTTGTCGAACCCGTCCGCAACCGCGTTTCAACAATGTTTATGGGGCGGCGCGATAGTAGTAACAATTTTCGGATGAATGTGTGGGCGGCAGTAATTGATATGATCCGCGATCGCCCGATCCTCGGAATTGGTCCTGGTAATACCGCCTTTAACCGGATTTATCCCCTATTTCAACGCCCGCGCTATACGGCTTTAAGCGCCTACTCGATTTTCTTAGAAGTGTTGGTGGAAACCGGAATTGTCGGTTTTACAGCCTTTTTGTGGCTGCTGCTTGTCACCTTCACCCAAGGCGGAATTCAACTCCAACGACTGAGAAATCAGACCAACCGCGATGGCTATTGGTTAATTGCAGCACTAGCCATTTTACTTGGAATGTTGGGACATGGTGCCGTGGATACCGTCTGGTATCGTCCTGAAGTCAATACCCTATGGTGGCTGACGGTGGGTTTAGTTGCTAGTTACTATGTCGCTCAAGAGAGAACGCGGAGTTGGAACTTGGCACCAGTCGAGTGAGTGCTGAGTGCTGAGTGGGAAGAGGATGGGGAGAAGAAGGGAATTGGGAGTTGGGAGTTGGGGGTTGGGGAGATTCAAGGTAAAGTGGCTATTGCTCTAGATACAGACTGAGAACTCAGCACTTCCTTTCTACTCAGTACGCTGCTACACATCCAGAAGATCGCAACAGCACTC
>JAAHGE010000415.1 GCA_010672635.1 Desertifilum sp. SIO1I2
TGTTGATTGATTGAAGTGGGCGATCAATCAACGATGCCGCAAGCTTTCTAGAGATTGGCTAAGTTTCCAAAAATTCCATGTCCAGTCAAAACCTCAAGCACGAGCAGCGAGACAAAACCAATCATCGCTAGGCGTCCGTTGAGCTTTTCAGCATAGGCGGTGAAGCCAGCAGTCGATTGCTCTTGAACGTACACTTGAGGCTCAATGGCAAAATTGTTCATTTTGCCTGCTTCGTCAACTATAGAGCCGTTACGCATAAAGTTTTCTCCTGAAAAGGTTTTATTTAACCATCTTGTTAACAAATGTAACAGAGATGTTTAGTTTTGTAAAGATAATGAGATTTGCTTGCCCCAAGGGCGAACCGCCAAGGCACCATCCGGTTAGGTTCTGGCGATGTCGGAATGTGTAAAGTACAGACCACTCACAAAAACAATGAATGTGGACGACTTATTAAAGCTCTACGCCACAGGGGAACGAAACTTTGCTCAGGCGCATTTACACGAGGCGTACTTGAGCCGAGCAGACCTGGTAGGCGCTAATTTACAAGGGGCGGATTTAATTGGGGCAAATCTTGCCTATTCCAACCTCAGCCGCGCCAACCTCAGTCAGGCAAACTTAAGCCGCACCAATCTCACTGGCGCAACTCTAGCGAGTACCGACTTATCCAATGCAATTCTGATTGGAGCCAATCTCTATCGCGCGAATCTGATGGAAGCGGCTCTCAACCGGGCGAATTTGAGCGGTGCTAACTTGCGGGAAGCCAATCTTGCTGGAGTTAGCTTAGTGAAGGCAGTTCTGGGCGAAACTGATTTGCATGGGGCGAACTTGTTTGGCGGAAACTTGCGTTGGGCAAAGCTAACCGATACAGATTTGATTGGAGCGAATTTAGGACAGGTAGACTTGCGAGGAGCAGACTTAAGCGGAGTCAGTTTAATTCGGGCAGATTTAGCCGGAGCGATGTTAAGCGCGGCTGATTTGAGTTATGCCAACCTGTTAGGGGCAAATTTAAGCGAGGTAGATTTGATGGGGGCAGATTTGAAGGGGGCGATTTTACCCGATGGTAGTCTCTATCATTAACGATGTTTGCCAAGCGCGATCGCAATTGAGCCAGCCATCACCAGCCCTGCCCCCATTATCCCTAAAAGGGTGAGTTGTTCGGGGGGAAGAAGTTGGGGTAAAAACTGAGAAAATACCGTGACAGAAGCGAGCGTCACGATGGGAGTTGTTGCCAAAACGGCGCTGACTCGCGAGGCTTCCCAGTGTTCTAACGACTCTGCAAACGCGCCATAGGCGACTAAGGTATTTAACGCGCAGAAAATCAGCATTCCCCATTGTACGGGGGATAAATCGAGGACTTGTCCGGGCGTGGCAAAGGGACTAAACAGCAACGCGCAAATCCCGTAGACGATCAACATGATATTCGAGGAGGGGAGTTGTTGCAGTAGTTGTTTTTGGGCGAGGGCGTAGACTGCCCAAACTGCGGCCGCGATCGCAATCAGCAGCGATCCGCTAATGTATTGGTTAGCGGAGGCAATCAGGTGTTTGAGTTGTTCGTGAAAAAAGAGGCTAAAGCCTGTGGTGAGAATGGCGACGCCTCCCCACTGCGTCAGGGTGTAGCGTTCTTTGAAAATGGCTAAACCGCCAAATCCCATTAACACGGGGGCAAGTTGAATTAAAACTTGGGCATTTGCGGGAGAAGTTTGCACTAAACCTTGCAAATACAACAGATAATTAAGACCGAGGAATAGAGTTGCGATCGCCAACAGTCCCCAAGAGGTAGAACGCAGCGTTTTTAGGGTGGGTAATTGTTGCGTTTTTGCCAGATAAAGCGCCAGCAAACTAAAAGCGGCTAAAAAGCGAAACCAGGTAAGCGTGTAGACATCTAAAGTTTGGAGCGTAATGCTAAGGGCAATGGGAAGAACTCCCCAAAGGCAGGCGGTAAGTAAAGCAAGCGCTAAACCGTAGCGCCAACGTCCTGAAGTGGTGTGCAGCGTCATGGGATGAAAAATGAAACTAACCGAAAGGTCAGTCAGTTCTGTTACCAGTCTTTCAATATAATAATTCCCAAATTTTGCCTCTACCTCCAGTTGGGCGATGTCAGGTGTCCCCTTTTATTTAGACCATCAAGATTTACCCTAACGATTTATGTCAAATTCTCAGTTAGATAGTTCTCAACCCTCAAAGCAGAAACCTTGGATCGATCGACGTTCTTGTACAATAGGTTGTTTGGGCTATGTTGCCGGGTTGATTACCTTCCCCCTAATCGTCATTTTCCTGATGAATACGCCCCAAAATCAGAAAGAGAGATTGCTAGAAGGAAGAAGCCAGAATTGCCAGAACTGCGATTTTTCTTATGAAGATTTATCCTTCGCCCAGCTCAATAGAGTCAACTTGGCTGGGGCTAACTTAGAAGGTGCTATTCTGGGAGCAGCTCAGTTAAACGGGGCAAATTTATCTACAGCTAACTTGAAGTCTGCGATTTTGCGACAAGCTCAGTTAAATAATACTAATTTTGAGGGTGCAGATTTAACTGGGGCAGAGTTTCGCTGCGGTGCAGGAACCTGTACGGCTTTAACTGGAACCCGTTTTATCAATGCAAATCTCACCCGCGCAGATTTTCGCGTCGTGGGGTTTACGCCAGTGGGTGAAGTGGGGTTAGAAGGGGTTGATTTTACAGGAGCAAATTTAACAGAAGCCAACTTTGAAGGAGCAAGTTTAAAAGGGGCATTGCTAGAACAAGCCAAGTTTTGTAAAACTATAATGCCGGATGGAACCCTTTCTAACCGGAATTGTCAGGAATTGGCTGGCGAATAGAAGGTTTGTTTCAAGTGTTTAACTGATTTGAAGCAGTTCTAAAAGTTGGGCTTCGTTTAATTGAGTAATTCCGAATTTCTCTGCTTTTTCGAGTTTGGAACCGGCTTCTGCGCCGACGACGAGATAGTCAGTTTTGGCGCTGATAGAACTTGTGACTTTTCCGCCTGCATTTTGAATGAGGGCTTTGGCTTCATCCCGCTTTAAGGTGGGTAAAGTCCCTGTAATTACAAAGGTTTTGCCTGTCAGTTGTCCAGTTGTGGGTGATGATGTTGACGCTGTGGCGGCGAGTTGCAACCCGACGGCTTTTAAGCGTTCAATCAGGGTTTGGTTCGCCGGAACTTGGAACCACTGGGCGACGGCTTGGGCAATTTCTGGGCCAATACCATAGATGCCTTCAATTTTAGCGGCACTGGCAGCACTCAGTTGTTCGACGTTGGGGAATTGTTGCGCCAGGGTTTGGGCGTTGACGCTACCAATGTGACGAATCCCCAAACCATATAATACGCGATGCCAGGGTTGAGTTTTAGATTGCGCGATCGCACTTATCAATTTTTCCGCTAACTTTTGCCCCATTCTCTCTAGAGACAAGAGTTGTTCTAGGGTTAAATCGTATAAATCTGCAACAGAATGCACTAAGCCTTTATCCACCATCTGATAAACCAGCTTTTCCCCCAAGCCGTTAATATCTAACGCATCGCGACTTGCCCAGTGAATCAGGGAACCGCGTACAATGGCATCGCAGGAAGCATTAATGCAGCGGGTAACGGCTTCTCCGGGTTCGCGTACCACTTCGGAACCGCAAACGGGACAATGGGTAGGCATTTGGAAGGGTTGGGCGTTAGGTGGGCGTAAGTCGGGGAGTACGCGCACCACTTCTGGGATAATTTCGCCCGCTTTACGGACAATGACGGTATCGCCGATATGTAAGTTTAACTCGCTAATGCGATCGCGATTATGCAGCGTCGCCCGCGATACGGTAGTTCCCGCCAATTGCACGGGTTTTAACTCTGCCACTGGGGTAAGCGCGCCTGTTCTTCCCACTTGGACGGTAATTGATTCTACCAGGGTGGGCGCTTCCTCTGCTGGATATTTCAGCGCAATTGCCCAGCGGGGAAACTTTTGGGTAAAACCCAATTGTTTTTGTAGCGCAAAGGCATTTAATTTCACCACCACCCCATCGGTAAGATAAGGTAACTGGCGGCGTTTGGTATCCCAATATTCGTAATACTCAGCCACCTCTTGTAAAGAAGGACATAATTTACGATTAGGATTCACCTTAAATCCCATTTGCTGGAGGCTTTCTAAAGCATCCCATTGGCTATGGGTATTTCCCGAATCTTGAGATTGAACAGAAGCCATTAAACCCGTTTCTACAGATTCTTGGCTGGCTTGTTGTTCGGCTAGGCTGGGAATATGCAAAGTATAGGCAAAAAAGTCTAAATGCCGTTGGGCAACAATCCGGGAGTCTAGCTGGCGTAAGGTTCCCGCCGCTGCATTCCGAGGATTGGCAAATAAGGCTTCTCCTACTTTTTCTCGTTCGCGATTAATTCGTTCAAACACCTCTAATCCTAAAAACGCTTCGCCGCGCACTTCCACCCTAGGAGGCGGATTTTCTAGATTTAAGCGTAGGGGAATAGAACGAATGGTTTTGATGTTTTGGGTGATTTCTTCTCCGGTTATTCCATCGCCGCGCGTCGTTCCTCTAACCAATATGCCGTTTTCATAGGTTAAAGCTAGCGCTGAACCATCAATCTTGAGTTCGCAAACATAGGCAAAGCTGTCTAACTTTTCAATTTGTCTTTGCCAGCGTTCCTGCCATTTCTTTAACTCTTCAATATTAAAAGCATTTTCTAAACTATAGAGCGGAATATTATGCTTAACTGAAGTAAACTGGGAGGCGGGTTTATCTCCTACCCGTTGAGTTGGGCTATCTGCAACCCTGAGTGCGGGATATTGCGTTTCAATATCTTGCAATTCGCGATAAAGTTGGTCATAAACAGCATCCTCCATAATTGGAGGATCGAGAACGTAGTAAGCATAACCCGCCTCTTGGAGTTGTTTGCGGAGTTGTTGAGTACGCGCGATGATTTGGGGGGAGGGTTCTGACATT
>JAAHGE010000416.1 GCA_010672635.1 Desertifilum sp. SIO1I2
TCGAATAATAAATGGCCCTGACCTGCGGGCCATTTATTATTCGCTGAAGCGAGATGCGATCGTGACCTCGCCCCCTGATGAATTTGACATTACCTTAATTAGTCCGGGAATGGTTGGCGAACCAGAGGAATAGGTCGATTTTCTGCGTTTGGGCGACTCTCTGGATCGCCTGATGGGGTTAGCGGTGTTCATGCCATTCGTCGTGCCAACTCATTAACCCGCCACACTTTCAATCACTTGCCAGTGATGGGTCTCGGCGATCGCATGACTGACTAAATCAAACATTTGACGGCAGTGGTTGTTGAGTTGAAGAGGCAGTTCCTCATTTTTCATCACCAAATTCATTTGCAATTCAGTAGGCGTTGCCTTAGTTTTGTCAATCAGCAACTCTACCGTTACCAGCTTGGCAAAAGGAACCTGTCCGGGGACTTCACGAGCCATCATGTAGTCTCCAGTATCGTAGATCATGTCAAAGTTACACGATTCGAGAATCTCAACTAACGACTGCCGGAGATTGTCGATGGGAAGTGCAACCGTAAAGAAACAAGTGTACCGAGCCATAGAAAACTCCGGGCGAGAGACATTGTGACCTTCCTATCATACCGAACCGCTACTGCACGCAATATGAGATTGAGCTTGCAAAATGTAGTCAACTTCAGGCAGAAAAGGAATTGGTAAATTCAGGTCTAATTTAATCTAAAATCAAGCCTTTATTCGTTACCTTCTAGAACTTGCCCCCAAACTCCGGATCGAAGCTTGTTGGCGTTATTCTGAGTCTGGGTGCCGATCGCTCAAATCTCAAGTTAGCGTAAAAGGACAGTCCTGGTGGGATTTTAGGGGAGTCAGCCCAATGCTTAGATGTTTCCAGACAGCAGCCAAAGGAAAAGCTATTTTTCTCACAGCCTTATCGCTCATGGCTGGGGGAGTCGCGTTGATGCCACAGCGAGCCAGCAGTGCCGAACGCGTTTATGTTTCTTTTTCGATTATAGAACGATCGATCTCGGTGAGCGCCCTAGAAGCCTACGCGCGAGAGGGCATCGTTGATGAAGACCTTGCCGTTTATACCCAATATTTCAGCCCGGAACAATTGGCACAACTGCGGCAAATTCTCCTAACGCGCATTGATGCAACGCCAGTAGCGATCGCCCAATTTCTCTATTCTCCCCAAGGACAAGTTCTCCTCGACCGTCTCGGCCAAGTCATTCAGACCGAAGCCCGTCAAAGCGGCTTTTATGCCCTCCGCGCTGCCTTAATCTTAGCTGCGGCCCAACCGGAAGGTCTAACCCTGTTAAACATTCTCCACCAATACCCCACCAACGGCTTAAGAGTGAACCTCCAAGCCGCCCTCAACATCGCCCAACAACTGCAAAGCCTGATCGCCCAAACCCGACAAGCCAGCGCCCAAATTATCGCCCAAGCCTCCGTCGGAGAACAGCAAGCCACCAGCTTAAACGCCCCATCGCCCTTTGATCTTCTGCCAGATGTGCGGCGAATTGGTCCCAACCAATGGAGCAAGCAAACCCTAACCCTGACCGATCCGCGCCGCAACCGGACTTATCCAGTCGATCTGTATCTTCCCATCGGTCAAAGCGGGATGATTCCCGTGGTAGCGATTTCCCACGGTTTGGGGTCCGATCGCCTCGCCTATGAATATCTAGCCCAACATCTCGCCTCGCATGGCTTTGCGGTAGCCGTTCCCGAACATTTAGGCAGCAGTGCAGCCCAACGCGAAGCCTTAATTCGCGGTTTAGCCGATGAAGTGGCCGAACCTGCTGAATTTATCAACCGTCCCCTCGATATTCAATTTCTGTTAGATGAGTTGACGCGCTTATCCGCAGCCGGAATTGCCAGTCCCGGACAACTCAATCTCGAACAGGTTGGCGTCCTCGGTCAATCCTTTGGCGGTTATACTGCACTAACCCTAGGAGGAGCCTCCATTAATTTCGAGCGTTTATTGGCCGACTGTAGACTCACCCGTCAAACGTGGAACGTATCGCTGACGCTGCAATGTCGGGCGCTGGAGTTATTGGGAACTCAGGTAGAAACCCGCGATCCGCGCGTCAAAGCGGCGATCGCCATTAACCCTATTGCTAGCCGCATTCTTGGAGAACGCGGGATGCAGCAAATTGAGATTCCCGTTGCGATCGTTACCGGAAGCGCCGATACCGTTGCACCAATGCTCCCCGAACAGGTTTTTCCGTTCGCTTGGTTAAACGAAAACATTGATAAATATCTCGTCTTGCTAGAAGGCGGAACCCATTTTTCCACCCTCCAAGAAGGCCCCAACGATATCCCGCTACCTCCCGCCGTCATTGGCCCCGATCCGGTTTTGGCCCGCCGCTACATGGAAGCCTTGAGTTTGGCCTTCTTTAAGACGTATATTGCTAATCAGCCTGCCTATCGACCCCTTCTAGGGGCAGCAATGGCGCGATCGCTCAGTCAAGATACTCTCCCCCTCTACTTGATTGAATCTCTCGATCTCACCAAACTTCCTCCCATTCCAGAAGGCGCTCTTTAAAGAGTGCTGAGTGTAAAGTGCTGAGTGCTGAGTGGGGGAAAGGAGTGCAAAGTTCCGAGTTCCGAGTTCCGAGTGAGGAAAAGAGTGGAAAGCGCTGAGTGGGGGAGGAGTGCTGAGTTGATAGTTATCAAGTTTTCCTACCTTTTCTTCTTCCCTAACTCCTAACTCCCAATCCCCAATTCCCCTCTTTCCCCCATCTTCTTCCCCAAATCCCAACTCCCAATTCCTAACTCCCTTCTTCCTCCATCACCAGCCCACCATGAATCAAGATATTTTCGGGTTTGTCAACCTTAATAAGCCAGCGGGTTTAACGTCTCATGATTGCGTGATGCGCGTGAGGCGGTTGTTGAAGATTAAACGTGTTGGTCATGCGGGGACGCTCGATCCGGCAGCTACGGGGGTTTTACCGATCGCAGTGGGGAAGGCGACGCGCTTGTTGCAGTTTCTTCCCCAGAATAAGGCGTATCTGGCTACGATTCGTTTGGGAGTGCGGACGACAACGGACGATCTCGAAGGGGAGGCGATCGCGATCGCGGAGGCAGATCGCCTCACTTTACAGGATGTGGAGGCTGTTCTCGGTCAGTTTCAAGGCAAAATTCAACAAATCCCCCCCAACTATAGCGCTATTCAAGTTGAGGGTCGGCGCTTGTACGATCTGGCGCGTAAGGGGGAGGATATCCAAGTTGCAGCTAGAACTGTGGAAGTGCATGAAATCGCGGTTAAAGATTGGCGTTCGGGTAAGTTTGCTGAACTTGATGTGGCGATCGCCTGCGGGCCCGGAACCTATATCCGTTCTATTGCGCGGGATCTCGGAGAAATCTTGCAGGTTGGCGGAACCCTAGCCGCTCTGAAGCGCACGTTTAGCAGCGGTTTCAGTTTAACTGAAAGCCTTACCCTAGAAACCCTAGAAGCGAATACCCAAGAACAGTGTTTAGAACTTACCCCCCCAGATTTAGCGCTGAAACACCTGGGGATGGTTGTGCTGCCTGCATCGGCGGCTTTACGCTGGTGCCAGGGTCAAGCGATCAAAATCCATACCCCCAACCTCAATGGATTTGTGCGGGTGAAACATGAGGATGGGCGGTTTTTAGGGATCGGTCAAATTCACAGCAGCCAGCCAGAAGCGGTGTTAGCGCCGCAAGTGGTTCAAGCAGAAGTTTGACTTAAAAAGGTCTCGACTTCGGCTAGGGTGGGTTGTGCGGCAATTGCACCGGGTTTGAGAGTGGTTAAGGCCCCGACGCCACAGGCAAATTGGACGACCTCTTGAGCCACTTGCGGATCGCTCAGACTATTGATTCCCCGCTGACATAATTGATGAATGAAGCCAGCCACAAAGCTATCGCCTGCACCTGTCGTATCGATGGGTTCAACGGAGAACGCAGTCAGCTTGCCTTCATTTTCTCCCAGGGAATAGGCAATTTCGCGATCGCCTGCGGTAACTAGCACGCCTTCTAACGATCCGATGCGGTACTGAATGGCACCCGGATCGGTGGTTCCAAAGAAGAGTTCGGCCTCATCGTCGGATACCTTGAGAAAATCCGCAGATTTCAGCAAGTTGAGAATGGGTTGCTTGGCGTCGTCGGGGTTTGGCCAAAACATGGGACGCCAGTTGAGGTCTA
Source organism: Desertifilum sp. SIO1I2 (assembly GCA_010672635.1). Lineage (GTDB taxonomy): Bacteria > Cyanobacteriota > Cyanobacteriia > Cyanobacteriales > Desertifilaceae > Desertifilum. Next base: position 4,138 of record JAAHGE010000416.1, read on the forward strand.
CAATCACCTTGACGTTATATTGTTCGGCTAAGTTAAGTGCTTGGGCGATCGCATCTTGGGTTTGGGGATAAGCCAGTTCTAGGGTACCCAAAACTAGGAAATCAGCATTTTCAAACTCTACGACGGGTAAGCTGTTGCTTTGCAAAAACGCATCGGCAAATTCTGTCGTCGGCGTTTCGCCAAAACCAGCAAAAGTGCGATCGCCCTTATCCGAACGAGTGACATAAACTTGGCGCGTTGGCGCAGTTGGATGGCGCTGTATCCCTGCGGTTTCAACCCCAACATCTTGTAAAACTTGAACCAGATCGTCCCCAGCGCGATCGCTTCCCACGCATCCAATAAACCCGGCGGCTGTCCCTAATTTGACTAGCCCACAAGCCACATTCGCCGGGGCACCCCCAGGATATGGCGTCCAAGACTGAACTTCCTCTAACGGCAGTCCAGCTTGATCTGCAAGGCAATCAAACAGGATTTCACCCAAACACAGAACGCGGGGATAGCTCATAACATACTCTTCTCTGGTGCTTAAGCTACAGCTTACAAGCTAAGAGCCTGACCCGAAATCTATCTTTAGCATTTCTTGAGGGTTATATTTGGGAATTGGGAATTGGGAGTTGGGGGTTGGGGGAAAGAGGATGGGGGGATGGGGAGATGGGGAGGTGGGGGGAAGAAGAAGGGAGTTGGGAATTGGGAGTTGGGGTAGAATCCGTGGATGTCGCTGAGCTTGCCGTAGATCGGCGTCGCCGCCGTGGCCGTCAAAAGGTACGCCGTCACCACCCACGA
>JAAHGE010000417.1 GCA_010672635.1 Desertifilum sp. SIO1I2
TGGATCTTGCTGAGTGCGATCGCTTTTTTAACCAAATTACAGATACCCTAGTGGAAGGAGAGTATTTCTTATTAGGAATTGACTTGCAAAAACCCAAAGAAATATTAGAAGCAGCCTATAATGATGCTCAAGGGATTACGGCTGAGTTTAACTTAAATTTGCTCAATCACCTCAATCGTCGATTTTAAGCTAATTTCGAGCCAAGCTTGTTTGAGCATTGGGCTTTTTACAACGAAGATGCTCGCCAAATTGAAATGCATCTTCGCAGCTTGAAAGACCAAACGATTCATCTCCAAGAATTGCAGATTGAAGCGAACTTTGCCGCCGGGGAAACCTTGAGAACTGAAATCTCTCGGAAGTTTGAACTTCAACAAATGCAAGACTACTTGCAAGCTAGGGGATTAAAAACGCTGAAATATTGGACTGATTCGCGCCAGTGGTTTGGCTTGATTTTAGCTCAACTTCAGCTTATCGAAAAAGATTAACCCAATGACTCAGGAGGGTTCATTCCGGTTGGAGTGAGGAGAAAGGAGGAACGAACCCTCCCTGAGTTGGAACAAAGAGAAAACTGGGATAAGCTAGGATAGGTAATACTGGGAGCGGAGATTCGGTATTATGGGAACCCAGCTTGTTACAGGCGAAAGATTTGACCTTTCCCAAGCTGCACCGGATGTTAAACAAGTTGCTGTTGGTCTAGGTTGGCAAGTTACCCAGGTTGGCGGACAGACTTATGATATTGATGCTTCAGTCTTTATGATTGGTGCAGATGGGAAAATTCCAGACGAGCGCTATTTTGTCTTTTATAATAATTTGGTGTCCCAGGATGGTTCGGTTCGACATTTAGGCGAGCAAAAATCTCGCACTTCAGACCGACAAACGATTACGGTTGATTTGACTCAAGTTAATTCGGCTATTGAAGAAATTATCATTGTTGTCACCATTCACGAAGCTAAGGAAAAACGGCAAAACTTTAGTCAAGTCAGAGATGCTTATATTCGGCTTTACAACCCAAGCAATGAGGTAGAGATTGCCCGTTATAATCTAACCGACTCATTTGACAAAGAACGGGCGCTAGAGTTTGGGAAATTCTATAAGCGCAATGGAAAATGGCGGTTTCAAGCTGTGGGACAAGGCTATAATATGGGGCTGCAAAGCTTTGTAGATAAGTATTATGTGGAAACGCCTGCAAAAGCAGAGGTGGGGGTTCGCCAACCCGAAAGCTTTGAAATTTCCTCGGTGGATTTGCTAGCCTCGCAGGTAGATAAGGCGATCGCCAACGCTAATTTAGGTCAAACTAAAGCCAGAATTGGTTGTATCATCGAAGCGTCCCCCGCCATGCAAAACTGGATAGCAGGTGGGAATCTGCAAACGACCTTAGAACGCCTCCTCGCCCTTTCTAAGCGTTTAGAAACCTCGCCCGCCGTAGATGTGTGGCTATTTACAGAAACGTTTCAACGTCTCCCGTCTGTAATTCCGGCGAACGTTGATAACTACGTGAAACAGCAGGTTTTGCCCGTTTCTCGCACCCTGGCGCAACGCAACGCCGCCAACTACGCCCCCGTCATGGTCGATTTGTTGCAAAAATACTTGCAAGAAGATAAGCGCAAGTACCCCAACTTTGCTATCTTACTGGGTTCGGGCTTGTGTAGCGATGCCCAAAAAGCTGAATATGCCGTGAGAACCTCTTCTAAATATCCGGTATTTTGGCAATTTTTCGGCATTACCGAAGAAACCAGCTTATCAGCGACTTCCTTTGAGTTTCTCCGGTCTTTAGATATTCTCTCCGGGCGGCGGGTGGATAATGCTAGCTTTGTAGAACTCAATAGCTTGAGTTTGACCTACGAAGACGAGTTTTACAATAAGCTGTTTGTGGAGTTTCCTTACTGGCTGATTGAAGCCCAGGCGCAGGGGCTTATTTAACAGATGGGTTTCGCCCCAGGTTTGACGGCGTGGATGTACTCGCTACCCGAAGCGGGCCATCCGCGTTTATAAGCGGCTTCCTCTGGTTTTCCCCATCCGAGTTGCAGGACAATTTCTAGAAAGTCATGCTTTTCCCACTTCATTAGGCTAGCCCATTCCGTGCGTTGAGCGATCGCGATCGCCTCAGCCATTTGAATCTGCTGATAATCCTTGCGCTGATTCAAGATTAAATAGAGATCCATCCCTTGGGTTGCAGTTTGCCAAAAGGCGATCGCGCTTTCCTTGGCTGCCCTTAAAATGGCCATATCGCCCTCTAAAGCAATTAACTGTTCGTCCACCACCGGAAACCGTAACGACTGTTCCCCTAGGGTAATGGTACGCCACACCACTCCCGAAACCTGATGTTCTCGCTGATAGTGGTGAACCGTCGCCTTAAAGTCTTGATAGGCGCTAAATTTTTGTACGCCTTCAATCTGCAAAAATTGGTCAATTACAGGACTTCCAGAGGCTTTAGCTGCTAAATTTAAGCGCTGTCCTCGGATACAAGCACGACGTTCTTGGTTCAAAATCGCAATTAAATCCTCGGTGCTGTAGAATTCCGTCATAGAACTCGCCACAGACTTTGGTTTTATCTTACAGCAGCTTTCTTGCAGATGGGGAAGAAGAGCATGGGGGGAAGAAGGGAGTTGGGAATTGGGAATTGTTCTAGATATTTACTCGGAACACTGCTGCTTGATGGTAAATTACAGCATTCTCGACTTAGCTAGCGCTAACGTCTCCACTCAGCATACCGCTACTTGGTGTGCAAGCTACAGCACTTTTTACTCAGCACTAACTTCCCCCCATCCCCCCACCCTCCTCTATACTCAGCACTCTAGTTAGGTGCTAATTCAGTATTAATCTCATTGAGAGGGCGAGGTTTTAACTCGACAGACTCGCTACGGGGGAGGAGGTTAAAGACTTCTCGCATAACATCATCGACTTTTTCAAAGGCGACTTGACCTTTGTGATTAAAGACAACCTCTCTTTGAGAATTTAACACCAAAGTTTGGGGGACAACACCGTCATAGTAGTAATCTGGATTGGACGGATCGTTGGTTTTGGTGAGAGATAGGGTATCGACATTCACCGGAATAAAAATGGCAGCCCGTCCGTAAAAGGCTTGCAGTTGGGAAACGACTATGGCAAATTGCTTGCAGTCGCGACTGTCATCAAGATAGTACACCAGCAGGATCGGTTGCTCTCGTTTGAAGGCTTCGGGTAGTGTTAGGCGGGCGGGAACTAAACCCCCATTTCCCCCATATAGGGCGAAAATATTACCATCAAAGCGATCGTCATTGAGTCCGGCGAGGGCTGGTGGAGTCCCTAAGAGTTGTAGCCAACTGATGAAGGCGATCGCAACTAGTAAAACCAGAATTCGCAAGGAACGCAACCCAAAAAAGGGATTAAAAGACAAATTCATATTTCTGGGGGGCTGTTGAACCTCTAGATTTTGCTCGATCTCTAGTTTGGCATTGAAGCGGGCCTGCAACACACGTAAACTTTTCTGAGCAAGATCCCGAAGTCCTCTAGAATCCGGTGTATCAATTGAATGTCCGTAATCCAGCGAAGAAGGCGATCGCTTCTGTTATCGAAACGCTACGATAATTGAGGGATTGCACGCTGATTGCTTGGTACGCGATTCTACTGAACCGAATTTTTCAATCCATCGTCTAAGCGTGCAAGGTTGGGTCTTAAGGATGGTTCCGCTACCATGAATACCGATGAAATTCAAGCCCTAGGCGCGTCTTTACGGCGCATTAGTCAAAAGTTACTCAAAAAAGACTCAGCCAGCCAAATTTTCCGAGTTTGGTACCAAGGGGGCGAACCTTATTTTGATATCTTCTTCGATCTCCAGGGGGAGGACATCCTGTGGTTTCAGTTTACCTTGCGCGGTCAGTCCCTTACCTGGGAGAAGAATAAACCCGGCTTGGAGACAGGCTTTACTCACGAAAACCAAATTGAAGCGGCTAAATACCCGGCTAGCAAACTGATTGAAACCGAAAATCGGGCGGACTGCCAATTTATTCAACTCGCCTGTGGCATTCTCCAAACTCGCACAGACGAACCCCATTTTGTGAAAGCGATCGCCTTACTGGAGAAGGAAATCCCTTGTACAGGTTAAATTGCTGACCCCAAAACCCGAAAATTCCCGTCAATTAATGCTAAGACTGATTAGAGATTTCGAGTTTGGCTATGAATAACCCCATCCAACACGGGATTCTTCTGGGCGATCGCTATCGGATTGTACGCGAGTTAGGACATGGCGGTTTTGGGCGCACCTACCTCGCCGAAGATACCAACCGTTTTAACGAACTGTGCGTCCTCAAAGAATTTGCCCCCAAAGTCCAAGGAACTTATGCGTTGCAAAAAGGGCAAGAACTCTTTGAACGCGAGGCTGGGGTTCTCTATAAGCTGCAACACCCGCAAATTCCCCGCTTCCGGGAGTTATTCCGCGCCAAACTGGGAAATGAAAGTTATCTGTTTTTAGTCCAAGACTTTGTAGAGGGGAAAACCTACCGCGCCCTTCTCGATGCCCGAAAGCAGCAGGGCATGGTTTTTAACGAAAATGAGGTGCAACAGCTTTTAGTGCAACTGTTGCCCGTTCTATCCTACATTCACGCCCTAAATGTCATCCATCGGGATATCTCGCCGGATAACCTGATGTTGCGCCATGCTGACTTGTTGCCCGTGTTAATCGACTTTGGGGGCGTTAAACAAGTTGCGGCGAGCGTTGAATCGCAATTTACCGAAGCGGCTGTTCATGCCTCCCCGACAGCTACCCGACTGGGCAAAGTAGGATATGCCCCAGACGAACAGATGCACATGGGACTGGTGTATCCCCATAGCGACCTCTACGCCCTAGCCGTCACCGCGATCGTGTTGCTGACAGGCAAAGAACCCCAACAATTAATCGACCCCTAT
>JAAHGE010000418.1 GCA_010672635.1 Desertifilum sp. SIO1I2
CGTCAGGGAACCGAGGACGGGAAATCGAGAATTGGCGGAACGCAATCAATAAGGGTTTGAGGGTAGTATTGGTCTTAGAACGATCTGCAATTCAATCTCACCTTGTTCATCAGTAATTGTAGGTTGGGTTAAGCCTTGCGAAACTCAACATAACCCTGAAAGTTTCGTGGCTCAATCTAACCTACTTTTTTCTAACAAACTCTGGAAGATGTTGGGTTTCGTGCCTCAACCCAACCTACGCGACTATCTTAATTGTTAGTTAACCCTAGAGGAAAAATTCGCTCAATCCCACCTGCTTTTGTCAGTTAACCAGAGGGGAAAGTTCATTACTCTTTTAAGCTTAATTCATGCAAAATCTTAGGGAAATAAATCGACAATTTTGGCGTAGAGATCGATTGGTTATCGCGCTAGCTTGTCTGTTTTTGCTGCGGGGAAGCATCAGTTCTTGGTATCGCCTGCCCCAAATCCCCTTAACTACTTTCTCAATTCAGTCGATGAGTTTGGAAGTTGGGAGAGTCTTAGCTTTGGGAAGCGCGATCGCCTGTTTTTTCCTCACCTTCAAATCTCTGAATTTACATCGATTTCGCCTAGGATTCTATGCCGGATTATTTATTGTTCTACTTTTCCCCTTTTGGATCAATCTGACCCTGCCGAATGTCAGCTTGCTTGCGGCTACTTATGCCGACCAAGATTATCGAATTTCGCGATATGTGGAAGAAAAAATTCCTGAAATTCAATCGCAGTGGAAACAGAATATTTTATTAGCGCGTTCTGTTCCCATTCGTTCCGTTTTTGGATTAAAGATTGAAGATAGCCGATTTTTTCAAATGTCTTCTTGGGATAAGGTTTGGCTAGAAGGATTTGGCTATCATAATGCCTTTTTTACCTTTATTGGTAAAGGATGGAGTGTCACCAGCGGTGGATTAGTTTTAGCGATTATTGGACTCTATTTAGCGGAAGAACCGAACCAACGAACGCCCGCCTTTTTACAAGATTGGTGGCGAATTTTACCGGGGTTTAGCCTAATTCTAGCGACTCTGGTTTTCTACTTATTGAGTATTAACCTACTCAACCATCGCCTCGATACCTTATTCGCCCAAGGTGCATATCGTCCCGTCATCGAACTGAGTCGCAGCTTAACCCAATGGTATCCACCCGTCCAGGGGGATGAAGCCTTTTTGAAACGATGGGGAGAAGCCACTTATTACAGCGGCGAACCCGATTCTAGTTTAGTGGCATTTGTCAAAGGACTCGAACGCGATCGCCTCGGCGACTTTGCCCAGTCTGCGGCATACTACCAACAGGCCCTGAACCTGAACCCCCAACAATTTCTAATTCGGGAATATCTCGCCACCGCCCTCATTAACCAAGGCGTAGACTACTTCAAAGATAGCGATCGCCCGCAGTTGCCCAAACGTCCCACAACCTCCAGCTTCCCCTATAAATCAGACTTCTTAGATAGTCCTCAAGCCATCGAACGACCCCAGATTACTCGTCCGGCTGGGGCAATTCAGCACTTTGAGGAAGCCTTAACCATCTTCCCCGGACATTTAGAGGCATTATACGACCTCATGCTCGCCCGCGCCGTCAATGGAGAGTTTAGCGCCTCCGCCGATGCCGCCCAACAAATTATTCAACTGCAAAAATCCTTTCAACAGCCCAACGCCGCCTTACTCGGACAAGCTTACCTGCATTTAACCTGGGCGGACTATCACCAGGGCGACTTCAACCGCGCATGGCAGCGCTATCGCCAGTCTACCGATCCGAAAACTTGGAAACAACCGATTGAGGAGTCCCCTTGAAATTACTCAACCGTTGGATTGCGATCGCCCTCACCCTGCTTTTAGGATGTTTGCTAGGCCTCCTCGGCTTCTTCATTTGGGACAAACTCCCCTCCCCCGTTCAAGCCGTCAATTGGTCGCCCCAAGCCCAATGGATAACCTCACCCACCCCCAATTATCGCGTCTATGCGCGGCGTACCGTCGATTTACCGGGAACCGTTCAAGCGGGATGGTTGCGCCTGAGTGCCGACAATGACTTTATTCTCTACGTTAACGGCGAAGTCGTCGCCCAAGAAAGCAGCATTCCACGCAACACAGCAGGGTTAGCGAGTCGCCTTAGCGAACCCTTTCAACGGATCGATGACAGCCTCTCCTATGGAGGCTTAGTACCCGACTGGATTTATGTCGCCAGTCCCCGCGACTGGAAACTCACCACCTATATTGATTTAACCGCCTATTTGCGACCGGGGCGAAACGCGATCGCGATCGCCCTGCAAAAAAGTACCCCAAACCCGCGCCTCGTCGTGGAAGGGGCAATTTATCCCGTCCAAAACGCCCCCATAGACCTCACCACAGGGGCCACCCCTTGGCGAACCGCCACCCTTTCAGAAAACCGCCAATCTCTGCGCTGGTTTGACCCCAACTTTACCGATATAGAGTGGCCCCTCGCCCTTGCCTTAGGCCCCGTTCGAGAAGCCACCTACAGCCGCCTCAGCCCCCATTTATTCGATCGCCCCCTCCAGGGAAATTGGATTAAAGGTCAACCCAGTCCCCTCGGCGAAGTCTGGTTGCGGAAAAACTGGCAACTTTCTCGCACTCATCAACGCGGGTTTATTCGGTTTGCAGGCGATGGCGAATTTGCCCTCACGATCAACGGCTTGCTAGTGCAACGCTACGAAGCGGATCGCGCCCATGAGTTACACCTCTATGAAATCACAAACTTCCTACATCCCGGACGCAATACCCTCGCCGTTCGTTTAGCCCCGCGTTTAGATCGACAATGGGATTCAGCAGGTGGCGATTTTATGTCCCCCACGGGTTCAGTCCGCTTTTTCCTAGATGGTTGGGTAGAAACGCCCAAGGGAGAAATTATCGGAACCCTCTCCACTCACGAAAGTTGGGAAACCCTGACAGAACCCGTAACGGGGTGGACTCAAGGCGCAGGAACGGGCAAACCTGCCAGCTTAGGGAGACTCGTCAACCCCCAAGAATTCCAGCGTCACTTTGAAGGAAACGCCTACTTACTCAATTACCCCAACTACCTGTGGCATCTGAGTTTATGGATGCTAGGCGGAATGCTAGTTTGCTGCATCTACGCTTGGGGTTTGGGGTGGCTGTGGCTAACTCAGCAACCCTCCCTTTCAGCCTCTCCCCTGCAAATGGGAAGCATCCTTCTCTTACCCGGAACCCTATTTTTAGTGGGCGTTGGCTTACTCAAACATCGCTATGCAGAAGCCGAACCGGGGTTGCTGTTTGCCCAACCGCAAAGCCATGCAGCAATCTTACTCGGATTTATTGTTACCGTTCTCCTCACCCTCGTATCTAGCGCCATTGTCTGCGGGTTTGGGCGGGGGTTGCGCTGGAGTTTGTGGTTTCTCTTAGGGTTGATGGGATGCGCCGCTTTAGGGGTGGCGTTTGGCGCTAATTTGCTATTCCTTCTCCCGGTTGTCGCCGCCGGGGTTATCCTGGCGTTCTGCTGGCGTCGGGTAAACGGGCATTCTTGGCCAAGTTGGGGCCATTGGGCAATCTTAGGGATTATTATTGCCGTAGGTTTTGGGCTGCGAGTCTACCATATCGGCTTTGTAGACTTAGAACCCGATGAAACCACGTCCTACGATGCGGTACGAGGAATTTTACAAACTGGGGCCCCCATTTCTACCTCTGGCATTTGGTACACGCGCGGCCCGGTTTATCATTACCTGTTAGCCTTGTGGCTAATCTTGGTGGGCGACTCGGCGGAAAATGCCCGGTTGCTATCGGCGATTTGGGGAACGGCTACCCTCGGTTTAATCTTTGTATTTACAAAGAAAATGACGGGTAAGATTTGGATTGCCTTGGTGGTTACAGCATTAATGGCGATCGATCCGTGGGAAATTTGGTACTCGCGCAATATTCGCTTCTATCAATTGGCGCAATTTCTCAATATTTTGGCATTCTGGGCATTTTATAAGGGATTTATTGACGAGGCCAATCGCCGCTATCAGCATTTATTTTTCTTTGCCTTAACCCTCACCCTGTTAACGCAGGAAGTCACTATTACCCTACCGCCTTTATTCTTCCTGGGGTTTCTCTATTTCTATCGCCCGTTTCAACTCAAAAGAGAATGGACGGTTTTACTCGGACTCTTTTTGATGATGGCAATTTTTGCCTACAATATCGCCTTCGTCTCGCTGAAGTCCTTAACGCCGTTAGTGGGATTGTCGAGTATGACCACTTCATTTCTCAAAATTCACTTTAGCAACCTATCGGTCTTTGCGGCGAACTTCTTTGTCGGCTTTAACCGAATGTACGTCCTTTACAGCGTCTTCTTCTTTGTGGGATTTGGTTATGCCTTGAAAAAGCGCGACCCCAATCTCTTATTCCTCTACAGCAGCACGCTAATTAATATCGTTTTAGTCTCCATCCTCGTCTTTTTGATCTTCACCCGCTACACCTATCCGATTTATCCGATTTTTGTCATGCTGGCTATTTATGGGGCGGTCAATTTTGCTCAAAGTTTAGGAAAGGGGTTATCTTCAATTTGGCAAAACCCTACAACCAGTCAATGGGTAGCGGGAATGGCGGTTTCTGCCATCCTACTCCTTAGCCTCCAACCCCAGGAAGTGTTGGCTAGTTATCAAGAAGCCATCACCCCCCGCCATACCCAAGTTATCGAATACATTCGCGAACATCGCCAACCGGGAGATGTCGTCATTTCTAATATTCCCGCCGTTCATTCTGTCATTTTAGGAGGTGTTGATTATTACATTCCTCACCGGATGTCTTTCTTTGATGCAGTGTATTTAAATGAAGGAAAATTAATCGATCGCTGGCAAGGTGGACAAGTTATTACCAACCTCGATCGACTCAACCAAGTCTTAACAGATTCGCCTCGCGTT
>JAAHGE010000419.1 GCA_010672635.1 Desertifilum sp. SIO1I2
TCTTCGTTATTCTCCCAGGGAAAGTCTTGAAACGTTTCTCGGTAAGGTCCCTCTGCTAGGCTGGGAAAGTGATACATGGCGTGTTGATAAAATTCGCGCCAAGCTAATTCATGTTGCCAAGTTTGGATATTTTTATCCGTTTCATCGCTGCGAGACTGATGGGAGGCTTCGGTTACAGCTTGCCAAACGGTACGGATACTTACTGCTCCAAATTTTAGCGCAGCACTGAGTTTTGAGGTTCCATCAATGGCAGGATAGTTGCGTTGTTCGCCATAATCATAAATGGCTTTGCTGCAAAACTCTTTTAGCTTCTCTAAAGCGGCTTGTTCTCCAGGTTCTAGGAGTAACTCGTTTTGCCAGATAAATCCTAAGTCTTTGGCAGTGGGTAAGTCAATCACTCCGGCATTTTTTGCTTGTTCTTGTTCAGTCTCGCTTAAGGATTCTGCTTTTTCAAGTTTGGCAGCAGGTTCGGCTTTTGGGAGTTGAATCCACTGCTTCCAAAAGGGGGTATAAACGGTATAGGGTGAATTAGAACTTTTGGTTTTAATTTCGTCTGGGTTATGCAGGATTTGATCCCAAAATTGATGGGTTTGAATTCCTTTTTCCTGTAAGGCTTCTTTGACTTGAGTATCCCGTTGTTGGGAGTAGGGTTCAACATCCCAATTCCAAACCACAGCTTTTGCTTTTAAGCTAGCTGCTAATTGGGGAATGGCTTGTTGGGGTTGACCTTTAAGGATCAGTAACTGGCTGCTTGCTTGTTGATAGCTGCGTTGTAGTTCTTGCAGGCATCCTATCATGTAAGTAACTCTTGCCGGGGCAATGTCATCGCGTTCTAGGATATTTAAATCTAGACAAAATACACCAATTACTTTAGGCGTCATTTGCCGAGCTTTTGCCAATCCAATGTTATCAGAAATTCGCAGGTCGCGACGGTGCCAAAATAAGATTAAATCTGACATAGGAGGTTAGTTTCGAGTTCCGAGTTCCGAGTTCCGAGTGAGGAAGAGGATGGGGAGATAGGGGGATGGGGGGATGGGGGGAAGTTCCGAGTTGTAGGAGAATACTAGGTTGAAAGATGCTTGAGAGAGAGAATCATGAAAAAGGCTGAATCCAACTTAAGAGTTTTTTAAAACTAAGCTGATTAATTGTCGATCTAATTGGATCAAATAATCTCGACCATAGGAACCATTTTCTAATCCCTCAATGAGATGATGCGGGAGATCCTGGGTTACTTCTACACTACAGGATGCAGCCGCTAGCGCGATCGCCCCCACGGTATCCACATCCCCAGTAAACGCTACGCAGTCTTGTAATATCGCGCACATCGAATCATTCCGCATCACGGCGGTTACTGCCGCTTGAACGCACATCCAGCCTAAAGTCCCCACTTCACCCTGCCACGGCGTATTCCAGTTGCCTGAAACATGGGATTCTAGAAACTGGCCTAAATCTCGCTTTTCCCCTAACTGATAGATAAAATAATGACTCATCAGCGCCGCCGCACAGGCCGCATTCATCCCCAACTCGGTATTGTGGGTAATAGCAGCTTGCAGTTTGGCATAGTGCAGCACTTGTTCTAGGGTTGGTAAAATGCCAACGGGTGAGACTCGCATCGCCGCGCCACTTTTCTCGCTGGTATTGCCAATTTGGGCTAAAAAGGTTTCGCCATCTTCGACTTGTTGCAGAAAGGCATAGAAGCGTGTAGCATAGCCTTCTCTAGGATCGCGCTTAAAGGTGCGGACGAAGCGTTCTGCTAAAACCTGTGGCGTCCAAGGTTCCTGGTTAATGAGCGTTTCGGCGATCGCCATACTCATCTGCGTATCATCAGTATAGCTTCCTGGCTTCAGATGATGGCGCGGATGCTGCCGATAGGCGGTTAAATCATTATACTGTCGAACAAACTCCGCCTCAGCAAACTCAAATCCGGCCCCGTAAGCATCGCCAATCGCTAATTCGAGTAACATGGGCTTATAGGTAGGGACGTGCTAAAAAGTAACTGGTAATTGACTTAGCATCGACGGGTTCGCCGTCGTGAATGGCGTCTTCCAACTCCATCGGCGTCATCAATACCCGTTCAATATCCTCATCTTCATCCATCACCCCTGGCGTTTCTAACAACTCCAACTCCTGGGCCAAAAACGCATAAATCACCTCATCAGAATACCCCGGCGCTAGGAAAAACTGCCCTAACTTGCGCCAGCGATGGGCCCGATATCCCGTTTCTTCTTCAATCTCGCGCTGAATGGTCGCTTGCGGGTCTTCGTGTTCTTCAATGGTACCCGCCGGAAATTCTAACAAACGACCGGCGGCCGCAAACCGATATTGCCGCACTAAAACCAGCTTACCATCGGGCGTCACCGGAACCGCCAACGCGCCGCCGGGGTGACGAATGCATTCCCAGTCGCCAACCGCGCCATTGGGAAGCCGTAGGGTATTGACATCAAAACCAAATTTGCGGCCGGAATAGGAGAGGCGGTGTTTAATCAGTTCGGGGGGTTCGTAGTCCAGGGTCATAACAGAGTCAGTGGGGTAACTCCTGTACAGTCTACCGCTTCTCGCAAATACGCGATCGCACTTCCCGTTACAGGGTCAGTCCAGTCAGGGGCAATTTCGGCGAGGGGAACCAGTACAAACGCCCGTTCGCGCATCCGGGGATGGGGAACTTGCAACTGGGGTAAGTCTAAAATCAGATCGTCTACTAACAAAATATCTAAATCGAGGGTGCGCGGGCCATGTTTCTCTAGGCGAACCCGCCCAAATTGCGCCTCCAACTCTAAAAGGCGTTCTAAGAGTTCTACCGGACTCCAGGTGACTTCTAACACGGCACAGGCATTAATATAACTCGGTTGGGGCGGGCCAACGGGTGGGGTGCGATACCAACTCGACTGGCGTTGCACAATAATTCCCGGCGTTTGTTTTAAACGCGCGATCGCATCTGTCAAAATTGTCAAAGAATCGCCTAAATTACTGCCTAGGGCGATCGCAACGGTATGAACCATCCCATGCTTTCCTGAAAACATTATCCTACCCTTACTGTGCGATGAAACTCGATAAAACCCTCGGCGTTTGGTTAAACGGTCATCTCGGTCCGGTTCGTACCCTGGCGGTGACGCCGGATAGCCAAACCCTGGTTAGCGGTAGCGAGGACCAAAGCCTTAAGGTGTGGAATTTGCAATGCGGGGCCGTGGTTCGGACGCTTTACGGTCATTCGGCTGGCGTGCAAAAGGTGATTCTGACCCCTGACGGTCAAACGATTATTAGCGGCAGTCAAGACGGTACGATTCAACTGTGGGACTTAGCAACCGGAGAGAACCTCAAAACCTTCCAGGGTCATTCCGACTGGGTGATGAGTTTGACCCTATTCCATGACAGCCAAATTTTAATTAGCGGCGCGAAAGACGGGGTTATCCATTTTTGGGATATGCAGACTGGGGAAATTCTCCGCAGTTACAGCGCCGCAGATTGGGTTTATTGTTCGACGGTGAGTCCCCAGGAAGAATGCTTGGTCAGCGGTTTAGCCGATGGCACCATTCGCATCTGGCCGCAAACTGATTTCACCGCCCATGACAATATTGTCACAGATTTAGCGATCGCTCCCAACCAACATTTAATTAGCGCCAGCATTGACGAAACCCTAAAAATTTGGCACCTCGAAACCCGCCAACTCCTCTACACTCTCCCCGGTCATGCTGAAGGCGTCACTTGTTTGGCCTTAAGTCCCGATGGTGAAATTATCGCTAGCGGTGGGAGCGATCGCGCCATTCAACTTTGGCATCTAGCAACCGGAAAAGCCTTACAATCTTGTATAGCCCACGATCTCGGCGTTCTTTGCATCACCTTCGCCCCCAATGGTCAAACACTCATCAGTGGCGACCTCAATCATGCCATTAAGGTTTGGCACGTTTAACTGCGGGCTTTACGAAAAATCGCGGCTAACCCCCCCAAGCCTAACAGGGTTAAACCCAGTTTTGGGGAAGAGTTAGGCACAGAAACCAGCGAATTGACTCGAACATTGCTAATTAATAATCCAGAAGAAACATCTAAATCAATGCGGTCAACCACTCCTAGCGCTAGCGTATAAGTTCCCGCCTGGGTGAAGGTGTAAGAAAAGGTTTGAAACCCAGTTTCTCGCCCAAAAGGGGTTGCAGACGGCAACAAAGAGGCAGAAGTATTTGCCAATTCCCGATATCCCTCTAACCAAACAAACGCATAGTCTAGATAATCTGCGGTGCGTTCATTTGTTAAAAAATTCCAATCAAATTCTAGGATATCCCCTGCTTGTACGGTAATCTCTTGTTTAAATGCCGAACCGTGGGTTGAGTTTTCCGGTAAGCTGCCGGGAGGAATTCCCAAAAAATCCTCCATTGAAGCCTGACCAAAATCAATCCAAGTTGGGTCAAAACCGGAAAAATTATAACTTCCGGCGGATTCGGGATAGTCATCCCACCCTCTAGCAGAAGCCGTGGTTAATAAGGCTGAAAAAGGGGATGAACTCCCCCAAGGCTGACTGGGTTGTACGCTAACATCTCCACTCGTTTGCCACCCCTCTAAACCTTGAGTAAAATGACCATTGAAAATTGCGGCAGCGGCAGGTTGGGCGTAGCTGAAGCTACTCGTCAATACTAATGCTAGAGATGCTAAGGGTTGAATCAATTTTGCAGTAGACATACTGGGGTACTGATAAGGCAATCGAGGTGAGAAACAAATCCCATTAAACTGAAATGAACGCCCAGTCAGACTTTGAGTCCAAGCCAGGGTCAATTAACCCAGAGAGAGATTTTTTCTGGGTTAACCTGCAAGTCATGCATCCTGTTGAGTGGAACTACAAGCTCATGCTTGGAGATTCCCAAGCATGAATGAAAA
>JAAHGE010000042.1 GCA_010672635.1 Desertifilum sp. SIO1I2
TCGCAGTTTGGACTGGGGGTTGGTTGACTTGCAGAAGTGCAGGTAATCCCACGCGCAGGGAAGTTGCTGTCGCCACAACCAGTAAGATGCTGGCGATACCAGTTTGGAAGAGTGCAGCGCTTTTGTTTAAGGTCATCTCGTTCATGTCTAAATCCCCTTGATTCATCTCTTCTTTTACTAAACCACCGGGATCGAAACCCAGAAGTGACGAACCTCACTCCACGTTGTGGCCTTTGGGGGTGAGATAGGCTATTGCGATCGCCTCACAGGCTATCATCGTTTCTATGTCAATCTAGGCGTACCGGAATTCTGGCAAGAAGGGTGCATTTACCAGCTTCAAGGAGAATCTTAGGCTAAGTGCGATCGCTCTCCCACTTTCTCCTGGGTAGAAAAAGCGGATCTCTACCAATTTTTAGCACAGGCGCAACAGGATGAAGTGGAAGCCGAGCTTGCCTTTCGCGCTAGGGTGAGAGAACAGTTGAAGCGAGCGTAAGGAGAAGAGATACAATGAACACTGCAAAACAAAGCACTGATGGCACCCATCAAATCGTTATCTTGCTTGAAGACTTTGAAATGGTAGGTACTGAAGTCTATCATTTTACCAATTTTCATCTAACACGAATTGTCCGCAATGGAGTGACGCGGAAGTTGAAACAGGATGAGTGCGATCGCCATTTCAGCAATACAATGAGACTGCGATCGCACTTCCTCAATCAAAATTCAGCCTCACTCTACGCAAGCAAGGCTGAACGCTAAAATCAACTCAAATCGGTCAACTAACCGCTATAGTTTCCCGCGAGAACTGGGGGTTCTGGAGTCTCTTCCCCTTCGAGTAACTCTGCTTGAGTCACATCGGGGTGGAAATTCGCCGAATCAACGCGACATCCCCGGTAGGCGAGAATGTATAACTCCTTCAAATCGCGAATCAGAGGATAGCGAGGATTTGCGCCCGTACATTGGTCGTCAAACGCCTGTTCTGCCATTGCTTCCACCCCTTCATAGAAGCGTTGGTCATCCTCAGATAGCGTCTCCTTAATCGTCAGAGGAAGTTCAATAGCCTGCTTGAGATTTTCAATCGCCTCAACCAGTTTTTCCACCTTCTCCTCATCCGTATTCCCACCCAACTTTAAGTAAT
This sequence comes from Desertifilum sp. SIO1I2, assembly GCA_010672635.1. GTDB lineage: Bacteria > Cyanobacteriota > Cyanobacteriia > Cyanobacteriales > Desertifilaceae > Desertifilum. Next base: position 1,136 of record JAAHGE010000042.1, read on the forward strand.
CGGCAATTTGGGCATAGCGCCATTTCGCATTTGGATACTTATATTGCGGGAAAATGGCTTGCTTGAAGGGAATATCCGTGGCGTTGTAGCGAATCACATGGGAAATCATCAATGCATTGGCTAACCCGTGGGGGACGTGGAATGTCGAACCCAGTTTATGCGCCAAAGAGTGACAAACGCCTAGGAACGCATTCGCGAACGCCATCCCCGCAATCGTTGCCGCATAGTGAACCTTTTCGCGGGCCTTGGGATTATTCGCTCCTTCCTGGTAAGCCGCCGGGAGATACTTAAACAGCAAGCGAATCGCTTCTAACGATAAGCCGTTAGTGAACTCCGTCGCGCAGACCGAAACATAGGCTTCTAGCGCGTGGGTGAGGGCGTCAATGCCACCATAGGCGGTGAGACGCTTCGGCATATTCATCACCAGTTCCGGGTCTACAATCGCCATATTCGGTGTTAGCGCATAATCGGCTAAGGGGTACTTAATCCCCGTTCGGTCATCGGTGACAACCGCAAAGGGCGTTACTTCCGAACCCGTTCCCGAAGTGGTGGGAATTGCCACCATCAGCGCCTTCGTTCCCAAAGCCGGTAACTCATACACCCGCTTGCGGATATCCATAAACCGCGTCGCCAATCCTTCAAACTCAGTTTCGGGATGTTCGTACATTAGCCAAATCACTTTAGCTGCATCCATTGGCGAACCGCCCCCAATGGCAATCAGCACATCCGGCTTAAAGCTATTGACAACTTCCAAACCTTTGTTGACGGTGGTTAACGAGGGGTCGGGTTCCACATCGTAGAAGACTTGATGCTTAACGCCAATTTCATCTAAAACCTGCGTGACCTTATCGGCTACCCCTAGGTCAAAGAGGGGTTTGTCTGTAATAATCACAGCGCGTTGTTTGCCCGCCAGTTCCCGCAATGCTACCGGTAAAGAACCCGACTTGAAGTAAATCTTGGGCGGAACGCGGAACCACAACATATTTTCTCGCCGTTCCGTCACGGTTTTGAGGTTCAGCAGGTGTTGCGGGCCGACGTTGACACTCACGGAGTTATCGCCCCAACTGCCGCAACCCAAGGTCAAAGAGGGGTCAAGGCGGAAGTTATACAAGTCACCAATGGCACCTTGAGAAGAAGGCGTGTTAATCAGAACCCGCGAGGTTTCCAGCTTGCCTTCAAAATACTTGATATGGGCGTGGTTTCCTGGGTCGGTATACAGCACGGAGGTATGGCCGTGTCCGCCAAACAGAACCAGTTGTTCGGCTTTTTCGACGGCTTCGGTAAAGGTTTTCGCCCGATACATTGCCAGAATGGGCGAGAGTTTTTCAAAGGAGAAGGGTTCGCTTGCACCAATCTCGGCCACTTCCCCAATCAGCAGTTTGGTTTGTTCGGGAACCTGAAGGTCTGCGAGTTTGGCTAACGATTCAATGGATTGACCGACAATTCCGGCATTTAACCGCCCATCAACGATGATGGATTTGCCCATACGTTCGGTTTCTTCTGGGGTGAGGAAGTAAGCGCCGCGTTCTTGGAACTCTTGCTTCACTTGTTCGTAAACAGTATCGACGACGATAACCGATTGTTCTGAAGCACAAATCATCCCGTTATCGAAGGTTTTACTGAGGATGATGGAGCTAACCGCCATTTTAATCTTGGCGGTTTCATCGATGACGGCGGGGGTGTTACCTGCGCCGACTCCTAATGAGGGGTGCCCCGAAGAATAGGCGGCTTTCACCATTCCAGGGCCGCCTGTGGCCAGAATGAGTTTAATATCGGGGTGCTGCATTAAGGCTTGCGATAGCGGCACGGTGGGTTCGTCAATCCAACCAATAATCTGTTCGGGTGCGCCAGCTTCAATGGCAGCCTCTAGGACAATTTTGGCAGCCTCTCTTGTACAGTTTTTGGCGCGAGGGTGAGGAGAGAAGATAATCCCGTTCCGCGTTTTGAGGGCGAGTAGGGCCTTGAAGATGGCGGTTGAGGTCGGGTTAGTCGTTGGGACAATCCCGGCGAGAATTCCGACGGGTTCGGCAATTTTTTGATAGCCAAAAGTGGGATCGTTTTCAACAACGCCGCAGGTCTTTTCGTGCTTGTATTTGTTGTAGATATATTCTGAAGCGAAATGGTTCTTGATGACCTTATCTTCAATAATGCCCATTCCCGTTTCATTGACTGCCATTTTGGCTAAGGGAATGCGGGCTGCATTCGCGGCCAGCGCTGCTTTTTTGAAGATAGTATCAACTTGTTCTTGAGAGAATGTCGCGTACTGGGCTTGAGCTGCTTTGACTTGTTTGACTAAGGCTTCGAGTTCTTCGATATTAGTGACTTTCATGATTTTCTCGGTGTATCGCTAGTTCCATTCACAAACTTTGACCCCGCCGCCTTAACTCAGCTTGTTGTGGGAAATTCCGAGGTTCTTTAGGGTTAACGCTGAGGCTTCGGAGTTAGACAATCTTTGTGTTGTTAAACTTTGTATAACTCCTATAGTTTTACAGTAGCGCGATTTATAGTTTTGGGCGCATTTGTTAATAAAGTTTTTGAATCAATTCAGAATAGAGCGAGAAAGCTTAGTTAGAATGAGCGGGAGATTCCGAAAAACCAGAAAGCGATCCGCTCTTAACGGAATCGCACTCATCTACGCTTAGAATCGAGAAGGGATAGAAACGCTTGACAAATGCTTAACCAGTTTTTTCGGAATTTGGTGAAACCTTAATTTTTTGTTTAAACAATTGTCCGGAATTCTTAATATAAATTTCCTACAATTGCTGACTCGTTGAAAACGAGCGCGATTTCGGAACCGCGAGAGCGAATCGAACCTCAAAGGAGTGGTTGATGCAATTATCTACAAGCCAGCGCATTCCAGACCCCGCCCATGATGTTTTACGTTACCAACATCAGCCCTTGGATGCCATTTTTGCACCCAAAAGCGTTGCGATTGTTGGGGCGACTGAAAAACCGGGCAGCGTTGGACGCACGTTACTGTGGAATCTGATTAGCAGTCCATTTGGAGGCACGGTTTATCCCGTTAACCCCAAGCGCCGCAATGTTTTGGGCATTAAAGCGTATGCGGCGATCGCAGAAATTCCCGAACCCGTCGATCTCGCCATTATTGTCACGCCCGCCCCCACCGTTCCCGGCTTAATTCGCGAGTGTGCCGATGTGGGAGTCAGAGGTGCGGTTATTATCTCCGCCGGATTCAAAGAAATCGGTCAACCGGGCGTCGAACTCGAACGGCAAATCCTCGAACAGGCCCGTCGCGGCAAAATGCGAATCGTCGGCCCCAACTGCCTCGGCGTCATGAATCCCCTGTCTGGCTTAAATGCCACCTTTGCCCCCACGATTGCCCGTCCGGGTAATGTCGGCTTTATTAGCCAAAGCGGGGCGTTGTGTACGGCCGTTTTAGACTGGAGTTTCCGGGAAAATGTGGGCTTTAGCGCCTTTGTCTCCGTCGGTTCTATGGTGGATGTCGGCTGGGGCGATTTAATCTACTACTTGGGCGACGATCCCCACACGCAAAGCATCGTCATGTACATGGAATCGATTGGCGATGCCCGTTCCTTCCTTTCAGCGGCGCGGGAAGTTGCCCTCACCAAACCGATTATTGCCATTAAAGTGGGGCGAACGGAAGCCGCCGCCCAAGCCGCCGCCTCCCACACAGGATCGCTGACGGGTAGCGATGAAGTCCTCGATGCCGCGTTTCGACGCTGCGGCGTGTTGCGCGTCAATACGATCGATGACTTATTCAATATGGCAGAAGTTTTGGCCAAACAACCTCGACCCAAAGGTCGGCGGCTAACCATTCTGACCAATGCAGGCGGCCCCGGCGTTTTGGCAACCGATGCCTTAATCTCCGGGCGGGGCGAACTGGCTCCCCTCGAACCTGCAACCGTCGCCTCGCTCGATCCGATTTTACCGAAACATTGGAGCCATGCGAACCCGATTGATATTTTGGGCGATGCCGAACCGGAACGCTATGCCAAATCCTTAGAAATTGCAGCCAAAGACCCCAGCAGCGATGGCATTTTGGTGATTTTAACTCCGCAATCGATGTCCGACCCGACGCAAACGGCCGAACAGGTGGTCAAAACCCTGCAAGCAAGCGAGATTTCCGATAAGCCGATTTTGGCAAGCTGGATGGGGGGTGCCAATGTGGCGGCGGGCGAAGAAATCTTGAATCAAGCCAGTATCTTTACTTTCCCCTATCCCGATACGGCGGCCCGCGTTTTTAACCTCATGTGGCGTTATAGCTATAATTTGCGGGGAATTTATGAAACGCCAGTGCTTCCCGATGCCAATTGTCGCGATCTCAATCCCAATTGTCCAGATCGAGACAGTGCCGATCGGATTTTACAGGCTGTGCGGACGAGCCGGCGATCGCTCTTAACCGAACTCGAATCCAAACAACTCCTCGCCGCCTACGGTATCCCCACCGTCACCACCCAAATTGCAAATAGTGCCGAACAAGCGGCCGAAATCGCCCAACAGATTGGCTATCCCGTCGTTCTCAAACTCCATTCCGAAACCGTTACCCACAAAACGGATGTCGGCGGCGTTCGCTTACTCCTCAAAGATGCCGAAACCGTCAAACGTGCCTATCATGCTATTCAAGATTCCGTTTGTGAAAAGGTCGGTTCTCAGCACTTCCTCGGCGTCACCGTACAGCCCATGATGCACCTTGAGGGATACGAAATTATCCTAGGAAGCAGCCTCGATAGTCAGTTTGGCCCCGTGTTGCTGTTTGGTACGGGCGGGCAACTGGTGGAAGTCTTTCAGGATCGCGCCCTCGCTTTGCCCCCACTCAATACCACCTTGGCGCGGCGGATGATGGAACAAACCCGCATCTACACGGCCCTTAAAGGCGTGCGCGGACGCCAGCCTGTCGATTTAGCAGCCCTAGAGCAATTGCTGGTGCGCTTTAGCCAGTTGGTGGTGGAACAACCTTGGATCAAGGAAATTGATATTAACCCACTTTTGGTGTCTTCCGAGCGGATCGTTGCCTTAGATGCTCGCATTGTCCTGCACGATCCCGAAGTTGAGTTAAATCAGATCCCGCGTTTAGCGATTCGTCCTTATCCTACCCACTATGTCTCGCCGTGGATTGCCAAAGATGGGACAACTGTCACCATTCGCCCCATTCGCCCGGAAGACGAACCGCTGATGGTGAAATTTCACCAAACCCTCTCGGAAGAAAGCGTGTATTTACGTTACTTCCACATGATTAAATTGCAAACTCGCGTTGCCCACGATCGCCTGACGCGCATTTGCTTTATCGATTACGATCGCGAAATGGCCCTTGTCGCCGACTGCGAAAATCCGGAAACCGGCGAACATGAAATTTTGGGAGTGAGTCGCTTAAGCAAACTGCACGGCACCAACGAGGCTGAGTTTGGGATGCTGATTAGCGATCGCGCCCAAGGTAAAGGTATTGGTACAGAATTACTGCGTCGCTTGCTACAAGTGGGCAAAGACGAAAAGCTCGAACAAATTACGGCAGAAATTCTCTCCGATAACCGCCCGATGCAGCGCATTTGCGAAAAATTGGGATTTAAACTCAAACGTCAAATGGATATTGTAGAAGCGGTTTACCCGCTTGAGTAATCCTCGATCGAAGGAGAGGCAACTTTTGAGTTGCCTCTCCTCATGGGTTATTCATCTTCCACCCTCGCCTAACGCTTCATCTTGGGTAGCGCCAGATTCCGCGATGCGTGAAAATCAGTTTGGACCTTATGGGTTAACCGGCGGGACACTTGACGGACAATTTGAGACAATAAGCGATCGCCCGTTTTCTGGATTAAAGACTGGGGTAACGCGTGGATAAACTTAGGAAAGCGTAGCGAAACCGTTAAATCTAACTGCCACTGCACCCGCGTCATCAGGTTCGTTGGACTCGGTAACTCCAACAACTCCATCGCTGCCTTAAAATCCACCTCATACCCTGGGGCAACATAGTCAGGAATTTCACGCGTTTCAATTCGATAAACGCCTTCCTCCTGGGGTTTTAACTCTAAACCCACCTTGGGTTCAACCTCGTAGCCAAACGACCCAAACTTACCAATTACCAACGCATAACCATTTTTACCCAAAGGTTCCACCTTCATCGGATGGGCGCAACGGGTAAACCATTCCTCATGGACATCTAAATATGCCGCTACCTGTTCGGGGCTGGCATTCATCTCCATGAAATCTTCATAGCGCGTGTAAAATTGAGTCGGTTCAACCGTTGCAGGTTCCTCAATTTTAACCTCCTCGTAAACTGCAAACGTTGGGGTTGCCCCCAAAATAACTTCAGAAGACTCAAAGAGTTGATGTTCGCGATTTGGTAGCTGCATACATTCGCTCGGTGCGTTCTTTGCGGTTTGCCTGTATTTAAGATTCCCCTAAATTCTTTGTTGCTTGCAGTGCAACTCCTAAACTTTTGACAATTGAAACTCAATCAAGGGGTAGAAGTTGCAACTCGGTGGGGGAACTACGGGAGAATCATGCTGTTGTTCAGCATAACTTTAGAAGCAGGAGATCGTCATAGACCTAAACGACCCCAAGCAGTGATTTCGATCAACGCCATAAACTCTTTTTCAGACTAAACACAATCCATGCCAGTTCTATACGTCTAACGATAGAGATGCCACAATAGCGCAGATAATCGCCCAGAAAGCGTTCAATTTGAACCAAAATAGGGATGTAAACCCATAAAAATCATCGATTATGAAAGCCTTTGTCGCAGGAGCAACCGGAGAAACTGGGCGTCGCATCGTCCAAGAACTGGTTAAGCGAAATATTCCCGTCCGGGCTTTAGTCCGTAATTTAGAAAAAGGGAGTTCTATTTTACCCACTGAAGCCGAACTTGTAACCGGGGATGTACTGAAACCCGAAAGCCTCAGCAACGCTTTAGGGGATAGTACGGTACTTTTATGTGCGACTGGGGCAAGCCCCAGTCTAGATCCGACTGGGCCGTTTAAAGTGGATTATGAGGGGACAAAAAATCTGGTTGAAGCCGCGAAGGCAAACGGAATTGAGCATTTTGTTTTTGTGTCTTCTTTATGTGTTTCGCGGTTGTTTCATCCATTGAACTTGTTTTGGTTAATCCTGGTGTGGAAAAAGCAAGCTGAGGAGTATTTGCAAAAAAGCGGTTTGACTTACACAATCGTCCGTCCGGGAGGACTCAAAAATGAGGATAATTCCTTTCCTGTCGTGATGCAGGCGGCGGATACGCTGTTTGATGGCAGCATTCCGCGTCGCAAAGTAGCTCAAGTTTGCGTTGAGGCCCTGTTTGAACCGCAGGCCCGCAATAAAGTTGTCGAAGTTGTTGCTAAACCAGACGCCCCCGAAAAGACTTACCCACAACTATTCACCAGTACGTTATAGCTGGAAGTTTGCCTGTGAAATCGAAGTTTTCCCAAGGGGTTGCCACAACCCTGACGAATCTTGTTGTGACTTGCACGATTGTTGTTGGATTCATGACATTATTCTGGATGACCCCTCGGCTTAGAAGCGATCGCTCCCTTCCCCCTGCAATTGAATCCTATAATGAGTCTCTGCCGCAACCCCTAGCGATGGCTGGGGGAGATCCCTATATTCGGGCTTTGATGCGAACGATTTCGGCTAGCGAGTCGAATGTCAGAAGACCTTATTCGGTGCTGTATGGGGGTCAGTATATGGACAACCTCAGCCGCCATCCGGATCGGTGCATTCGGATTGTTGCCGGCCCCAACACGGGCAATTGTACAACGGCGGCCGGTCGATACCAATTTTTGACCACCACTTGGCACGAACAAGCCAGACGCTATCATCCCCAACGAACGGCGATGAGACTTTGGCACGAATACAGCTTTGAAGCCGAATATCAAGATGCCGTGGTTTACGCCTGGCTAAAGGATTCTGGGGTTTGGGGCGAAGATATTCCTGCTTTATTAGAACAAGGAAAACTCGATCGCGTCTTGCAGATGCTTTCCGGCACTTGGACCAGTTTGGGATATGGCATTGAAACTAATTCGATGTCTCAATATCTACCTACGATCTATCAGGAGGTTTTACAGGAAGAATTACGAACCCCTTTTTAAGTTTGGGATCTCCGTACCGAAAAACCAGGGAATCGGGTCGTCTTTCGGTAAGATAGAAAAGAAGGTACGGAGATTTTCCCGGTGTCTAATGAACTCAAATTTGACACGCTGGGGAAATTGCTCTGAAGCATTCCGGTAGAGAGAGCCGCCTTGGCTCCCCGCCAGCGACCCAATCAATACGCTCAAAACAGTTATTGAGGTACGAGTCATGGTGACTGCAACAATTTCCCCAGGCATAATTGCCACAATGACGGCTGCGGATGTTGCCCAACTGGCGGCGCGTCTGGAGAAAGATGAATATAGTACCGCTTTTGAGGGGTTGGAAGATTGGCACCTGCTTAGAGCGATCGCCTTTCAACGTCCTGAGTTAATTGAACCCTATATTTACCTGCTGGATCTCGAAGCTTACGATGAAGCCTAACGGCGAAGATGAACCCGATTCTACCCGACATCCCCCTCGCGTTCTGGTTGGCGTTACAGGCGGTATTGCTGCCTATAAGGTTTGTGAGATCGTTTCTGCTTTAGCAAAATCGGGGATTGAAGTTCAAGTTATCTTAACTGAGGCGGCCTGCGAGTTTGTTTCCCCGTTGACTTTTGCCACCCTCAGCCGCCGTCCGGCTTACACAGATAAAGACTTTTGGCAGCCCATGCAAGGGCGTCCGCTGCACATTCGTTTAGGCGAGTGGGCAGATATTTTTTTAATTGCGCCCTTGACGGCGAACACGCTGGCTAAACTGACCTACGGGCTAGCGGATAATTTATTGACCAATACCGTTTTAGCCTCCACCTGCCCCATTTTACTGGCCCCGGCTATGAATACGGATATGTGGGAGCAGCCTTCGGTTCAGCAGAATTGGCAGAAGTTTCGGGAAAATTTCCGCATCCATACGACAGGGATGGGGTTTGGCTTGCTCGCGTGCGATCGCATCGGCGCAGGGCGGATGGCCGAACCTGAAGAGATCGGCGCGCATTTAGAATCTTTACTGCATACTCAGGGTAAACGCGACCTATCGGGAAAGCGAGTGCTAATTAGTGCTGGGGGAACGCGAGAACACTTTGACCCCGTGCGTTTTTTAGGCAACCCTTCCACCGGGAAAATGGGCGTCGCCGTTGCCCAAGCTGCCTTGCATCGCGGCGCAACTGTCACCTTAGTACATACTCCCCTCAGCGTTCCTCTCCCTCCCGGCGTGCAAACCGTTCCCGTGGTGAGTGCAGCCCAAATGCAGCAGGCGATCCTCGATCGCTTTACTGAAGCTGATTTTATAGTGATGACCGCCGCCGTTGCCGATGTCAAGCCAGCCGAATACGTTAACCAAAAGTTACCCAAAAAGTTATTACCCGATGCCCTAACCTTAGCCCCAGTTCCAGATATTGCCGCAGAATTAGGTCGCCGCAAACAATCCCATCAATGTTTAATTGGGTTTGCTGCACAAACAGGCGATTTTGTCAAGCCAGCTAGAGAAAAGTTGCACCAAAAAAACCTAGATGCGATCGCAGCCAACCCCATCGATCGTCCCGATAGCGGTTTTGGTAGCGACACCAACCAAGCCGTCTTTCTCGATCGTACCGGAAGACAGCAAAACGTCCCCGCTTGCAGCAAGCTGAAAATGGCCCACGAACTCTGGGACTTTACTTTAGTGCTGAGTGGAAAGTGCTGAGTGCTGAGTAGAAAGAGGGTGGGGGGATGGGGAGATGGGGAGGTGGGGGGAGTTCTTAGTGCTGAGTGGAAAGTGCTGAGTGCTGAGTAGAAAGAGGATGGGGAGATGGGGAGGTGGGGGGAGTTCTTAGTGCTGAGTGCTGAGTAGGAAGAGGGTGGGGGGATGGGGAGATGGGGAGGTGGGGGGAAGGGAGTTCTGAGTTCCGGGTTCTGAGTTAGAAAAGAGTACGGAGTTTTGAGGATCGCGTCAACTTAGATATTGCACCATTTTTAGTAAGTAGCGTTCGCCCACCCGGAACTCAAGTTCCGGGCTAATAGCTTAAGTCCATTAAAATAGACTGAAATCTTTTTCCCCTAAGCTTTTTATCCTCTTCTTCCCCCCATCCCCCCATCTCCCCATCTCCCTAGCTGCCTGATAAAATACTGGCGTTCACTTATCGGGTTTAGTGATGTCTGAGCAGCAGAAACTTGGAGCAGATGCGGTTGATGAAGCGATCGCCAAAGGGATCGATCTGGATGGTTCCCCTATTCCAGCCGCCAAACTGGAACTCTATCATCAAGTTATGGGTCTAGAAGCGGGAAGGCAGCGCAGCGGGGTTTCCAATACCATGCGATCGCGCATTGTGCGGATTGGAGCCAAGCATATCCCCCAGGTTGAACTCGATGAAATGCTGATGGCTGCGGACTTTGCGCCGCTCAAAGAAAAAGAAATCGCCTTTTATTACGGCAGCAAATAATCATCGATAGCCTGCATCCGCAGGCTAGTTAAACTCAGCCATTGAAGCGGGAAAAGCGCCGAAATTCTAAGTGTCACAGCCTTCTAGAACTTAAAAAATTTTCCAGTGTTAGGGTGTGCAATAGCTTGACAACGTTTCGCCGAGGGCAACCCATGATGAAAAGATTATTCGCGTTATTCTTAGTTAGTGCGATCGCCTCTGGCTGTGCTGCTCAAGTTTCCAGCCAAACCCCCGGAAACTCGCCCTCTTCCCCTCAAGTAGAAACTCCTAACTCCTCTGGGCGACAGCCGTTCGAGCTAGCCTACGTCCATTTCAACGTTAACGCCACCTCTGGCCCGTTTGCAACCTCCCAAAACACAGGCTTGCAAGGTTGGTACAGCTACGATCCCACCACCCGGAAAATTATTGATTTACAATTTATCGATCAAGCCAATAACGATATTTCTAGCTCTTGTCGAGGCTTTACCCTACAATCTAACGGCTTAGGTTTAAATGGCGTTTGCGAATTGCCGGGTGGAAGTTACGAGTTTGGCGATGCAGCGCAAGGAGCTAGCGGCGAACATCCCTTTAGCTATTTCTTTGAGGCGGGTTCAGGAGGTGAAGGGATTGGTTCTGTCAGTTACAATCGAGCCAATAGTCCTGCCAATCTCCCCATCCAGACTGGGAATACTGCACCGTCTTCTTCATCCTTGCTGCAAGTAGGAACCGTGCAAAGTTTAGTGACAGGCGATTTGTTGTGTTACGCCACCTTACTAGATGAAAACAACGCCGAACATCAGCTCGGCGCAAGCTTTGAACTCTGTGCCGATGCCAGCCAATATCTAAATCGTAAGGTGAGCTTAAGCTATACCGAAGCGAATGTAAACGACTGCCAAAGCATCGAACCCTGTGGCAAAACCCGCCAGGAAACAATTATTGATGAGATGAAAATTCTGCAATAATTTGCCTTCAAGCATTGCAAAATGGGGCATCCGCGCAACACTTGGGTAAAATGGATGCTATCAACACAAGTCAATAAACCGAACAAATACAGGTCTGGTTTTTGACTTTGATTTAAAGGATCGACTCCCTTGGCACTTTCTCCCCAACCGATTCAACGTGGTAAGCCGCTACACGCTCAAGCCTATCAAGCTTTGCGAGCCAGTATCTTTTCGGGTGCTTTAGCTCCGGGCGATCGCTTGGTGGAAACCCAGTTAGCACAACGCTTTCAGGTGAGTCGCACTCCCTTACGAGAAGCCTTGCGCCAGCTTCAACAGGAGGGGTTAGTCACGGCAGATTTAGGGGGAGGGTTGCGCGTTACCACGATTTCGAGTACCGATGCGGTACAGCTTTATGATTGTCGCCTTGCTCTCGAAGCGCTTTCGGTGACGGGTGCCTGTCAAAATGCGACTAAGCAGCAGTTAAAGAGCTTGTTAAATTATGTGGTGCGAGCCGAGAAGTTAGCCAGCCAATCCGCAAGCGAGAAAAATGAGTTCCAGCTTTTAGATTTAGACTATCAATTTCATCACCTGATTGCGGAAAGTTCGGGAAATCGCTGTTTGGTGACGTTGCTGGATCGGGTATTTGACGCGATGGCATTGTTGCGAATTCAAACTTTGCACCGCAACCCAGAAGTCTTGGATATTCGCTTAGAACACCGTCAGATTTATGAGGCGATCGCATCTGGCGATCCCGAAGCCGCGAAAGCTGCCATTGACGCTCACCTAATTGCCAGTAAAGCTCGCGTTGTCCGAGAAATAGAAGGATTTAAAATTGAGGACGATTAGCGCGATTCCGCTTAGGCGGATCGCTTTACGAATCGCTTTGAGCGAGAATCACCCCCTCAAACCTCTATCTAATATGACTTACACTCCCCCTCAAACCCTAAGTTTTGAGCAATTTATCGCTCAATATGGAGAAAATACGCGCTACGAACTCATTGACGGAGAATTGAGGGATATGGAACCCACAGGGCCTCATGAAGCCGTGGCTGGAAGTATTGCAGGTAGAATTTATGTTGAAATTTTCCGTTCTAACTTAAACTGGATAATCCCTAAGAATTGTTTAATCAAACCTTTATCTACCCATGCGACAGCGCTACGTCCTGATGTCATTGTTTTAAATAAAGCTGAACTCAGTAAAGAACCGCTTTGGCAAACAGAACCCGTAGTTTGTAATGGCAAGACGATTCAACTGGTTGCTGAAGTTGTGAGTAGTAATTGGCAAGATGATTACGCTAGGAAAGTTGAAGAATATGCTTTTTTGAATATTCCTGAATACTGGATTGTGGATTTTCGGGGGTTGGGTGGCTTGCAATTTATCGGCAATCCCAAGCAACCGACTTTCACCGTCTGTCAATTAGTGAATGGCATTTACCAGCAACAACAATATCGATTAGGAGAGCTAATTTCTTCTCAACTTTTTCCGAATTTACAGTTGCGTTTAGATGATTTTATTCTTGCTTAGAATATGCTATAATTTGAAATTAAACTAGCAACTTTTTAGCCATGAAGCGGTCTTATTTAGTGCTTTTATTGAGTGCTGGCTTGGCTGCGATGGGCGCAACTTTGAACGCCCAAACCGTGCATTCGCAGACGTTGGAAACCGTTGGGAGATTTAGGGTTGCTCAAGTCAGACAGAATAGACCGGGAAAGGGAAACTTAATGGCTCAGTCAGATATTGTAGCGTTGGAACAAGCCTTACATCAACAAGTGAACGCGTATCGCCAAACCCAAGGCTTGCAACCATTGCAACTCGACGATCGCATGAGTCAACTTGCTCGCACTCACTCCCAGAATATGGCATCTGGGGGCGTTGCTTTTGGTCATGGGGGATCGCAACAGCGATTTAGCGCGATCGCGAGGCAAGTTCCCTACAGCCAAGTGGCAGAAAATGTTGCTTACAACTTCGGTCATTCTAACCCAATCGAACAAGCCGTTCAAGGTTGGATTAGAAGTTCAGGTCATCAAAAAAACATGACCGGAAATTATTCTTTAACAGGAATCGGCATTGCCAGAAATGCCAAGGGAGAATATTACTTTACTCAAATTTTTGTACGTCCCCGTTAATCGGTGAACCTTATAATGTTGAGTTGACTGAAAAATTGCCTCACCTAAAAATTTAATTCTTAAGTAGGTTGGGTCAAGCCTTGCGCGACCCAACACAGCCCTAGTAGATCGCAATTACAAACATCAAAAAACAATAATTAAATTAGTTTACAAAAATGTGTTTGATTGATTTCTATGAACGAGCATTTCAGGAATTTACCAGAATCAGACAATTTAAATACTTTTGCTCTCTCTAGACTCTTTTCGAGAAAAACAACTTCGTATAAATTTCTTTTCTTTTTGTCTTTGCTAGATATTTTAGACAGAAATAACTTTGATGCTTCATCACCCATTGAATTTAGAGAACTAGTTGTTGGAATGCTGGTTAATGCGTGGTTTCCTCATTATTACTTTAATTTGTCTTTTGGAACTCAAGATAAGATTACTAACAAGTTAGACTCTTTAAGATTACAAATTAGCGAATCTGCATTAAATCTTGCCGACTTCAATAAAAATTGCTTACGCGAAGCTATTAATAAACAAAACTTAGAAGATATCGTTACTTATATTGTTAGATATGTTCCATTCCGGTTAATTACCCCTTTCTTA
>JAAHGE010000420.1 GCA_010672635.1 Desertifilum sp. SIO1I2
GTTACCGAAAATGGTTGCGCGACGCAAGATCGACTAGTGGATGGAGAAGTGATGGATAGCGATCGCATTCTCTATCTTAGGCAACATTTAAAAGCGGCACATCGGGCCGTTAGCGAAGGATATCCCCTCAAGGGCTATTTCGTTTGGAGTTTAATGGATAACTTTGAATGGGCTTGGGGATATGACCGACGGTTTGGCATTACCTATATTGACTATGCTACCCAGCAGCGCATCCCCAAAGCCAGTTTTGCTTGGTATCGGGAATGTCTGCAACAGAACCGGGTGGTTTAGCCCGTAATTGTGACAATGCAAAGGGCGGAATAGGGGGAACTGTCAGCGCGATCGCACCCGTCCACAATAAATGAGAAACTTATATTTGGATCGGGAAAAATGCGTCCCCCCTTCTCTCAACTCACCTCCATTGCTAGCCTCTTTCTAGCCCTCCTCATTCTCACCGCCTGCGATAAGGATCAATCTCCACCCCCTACGACTCAAAATCCCACGCCTACTAAAATTGCTTTTACTTCTAATCGCGATGGTAACTATGAAATTTACCTCATGGAAGCCAATGGAACGAATATTACGCGCTTAACTAATCATGCCGCCGACGATGAATTTCCCGCTTGGTCGCCGGATGGTCGAAAAATAGCTTTTATGAGCAATCGTAACGGCAAAAGCGATATTTATATCATGAATGTGGATGGTTCTAACCCTACAAATATAACCCGAAGTACCAATTCAGACGATATTGTTCCCAATTGGTCGCCGGATGGTCGTTTTATTATTTTTGCATCCGATCGCAGCGGTGTTTTTGATATCTATAAAATGAATATTGATGGCACCAATCTCATTAACTTAACCCGCAGTCCGAATGCAGATAGCGCCCCTACTTGGTCGCCTGATGGAAGTAAAATTGCTTTTTATTCTAACCGGGATGGAAATCGAGAAATCTACGTCATGAACGCCGATGGTTCTAATGTTGTAAATGTTAGCCGCAGCCCTAATTCTCAAGAAGGATCGCCCATTTGGCTACCCGATGGCAAACGTCTTGCTTTTTTATCTAACCGCAATGGACGCAGCGAAATTTTTGTGGTGAATTCGGATGGTTCTAACCTGCAAAATGTGACTCGCAATGTAGCCAGATATGATGGAGTTGCTTCTTGGTCGCCGGATGGCAAACAGATTGCTTTTCACTCTGAAGAAAATGGACAAATTGATATTTATACGATTGCAGCCGATGGTTCTAATTTGAAAAATATTACCAATAGCAGCAGTGAAGATTTATATCCGGCATGGCAACCCCAATAAACGCGAAACTCTCAATCGGAACCGTTAAATTTAGGATGGCTATAGAGCAAACAAATTGCTGCTAGGATAACTCTTTCTAGAGGCTGAGGGGAACGGTTAGCGCTTTCCCTCTTCAGACTGATTAATCTCTCGAACGCCCTCGATACTCTCGGAAATGAGAAAGCAGGATTCAGAGAGTATTTTATGCCGACCGAGCAACAACTTCAACCGCCTCAATCGCAAGACAGACAACCGGGTTTAGAATCCGAAATGACTCCCCAACCCGAATCAGGGGAATCGACCTATCAAGCGGCGAATAAATTAAGTGGGAAAGTCGCTTTAATTACTGGGGGAGATAGCGGCATCGGTCGCGCTGTTGCCATTTTATATGCTAAAGAAGGAGCAGATATTGCGATCGCCTATTTAAACGAACACGAAGACGCTAAGAAAACCCAGGAATTGGTTGAAGCGGAAGGTCGTAAAGCGATTACCCTGGCTGGCGATATTGGCGATGAATCTTTTTGTAAAAAGTTGGTCGAAGAAACCGTTAAAACCCTAGGTAAGTTAGATATCTTAGTTAACAACGCCGCCGAACAACATCCGGTGGAAAGCATTGAAGAGATTAGTGCAGACCAATTAGAACGCACTTTCCGCACCAATATCTTTTCGATGTTTTACCTCACCAAAGCCGCAATGCCTCACCTGAAAGAGGGAAGCGCCATCATCAACACCACTTCGGTGACAGCTTACCAAGGAAACTCCAGCTTAATCGATTATTCCTCCACCAAGGGCGCGATCGTTGCCTTTACACGCTCTTTATCGCAAAGTTTGGTCAAAAAAGGTATCCGAGTCAATGGCGTGGCTCCTGGCCCCATCTGGACGCCGCTGATTCCCGCCACCTTCCCCGAAGATAAAGTGGCCTCCTTTGGCAAACAAGTCCCGATGAAACGCGCAGGACAACCGGCAGAAGTGGCAACTTGTTACGTGTTCCTCGCTTCTAACGACTCGTCCTACATTTCCGGTCAAATCTTACATCCCAACGGCGGGAATATTGTAAACGGCTAGAGTTTGATGATGGCGAGGATTCTGCTTATCCTGAAATACGGATAGGCGGAATCTAATTTAGCTTTGGGGAAGTCGTGAATTCTATCGGGTCTGTAGCGCGAGTGCTATAAATTGGGGTAGAAGGAGCGATCGAAACTCATGTCAAGCCGGACTCAGCGATACATTAGCGTCATCGGATTATTATTATTTCTGTGGGTTGGATCGTTTTTTGCCCAACCCGGAGACGCGAGAACCCGTACCCCACCCCTGACTTCAGAAATTGCCTTTGTGTCTAACCGTCGGGGAAATGAAGATATTTACTTGCTTCAACCCAGGCGTTCTGGGCCGTTAAACCTCACCAATCACCCGGCGGATGATGCGACGGCGAGTTGGTCGCCTGATGGTCAGTTTATGGCGTTTCGTTCCTTCCGCAATGGCGATGCTGAGATTTACCGGATGAACGCCGATGGCACCCATCAGGTGAACTTAACCCAAACGCCTGGGGGAGATACCTCGCCAGCTTGGTCGCCGGATGGTCAGCGCATCGTTTTTTCTTCCGACCGGACGGGAAATGACGAAATTTATGTGATGAATGCGGATGGGTCGAACCCCATTAATTTAACCAATAATCGGGCTAGCGATCGCTTTCCGGAGTGGTCGCCCGATGGTCGCTTTATTGCTTTTACCACAGATCGAGATGGCGATCGCGAAATCTACGTCATGAACGCCGACGGGTCAAACCCCATCAACCTCACCAACAACCCAGAAGACGACATCCACCCCGCCTGGTCCCCCGACGGTTACTTCATCGCCTTCAGTTCCACCCGCAACGGCATCGCCGAAATTTTTGCCCTAGACTTAGAAACCGGAGAACTCCTGCGCCTCACCAACCACCCTGGACGCGACGCCGGCCCTGTCTGGTCGCCAGATGGCAGCAAAATCGCCTTCCATTCCAACCGCGACGGCAACTTTGAAATCTACGTCATGAACGCCGACGGTTCCAACCCCATCCGCTATACCCGCAACCTGGGATTCGACGGCTACCCCGCTTGGCGACCCCCCTTCAGAGAACCTCGCGAAAATCCAGGTTAATAGCAGCCCTATTCTCTATTCAATGTTGTTTATGAAAAATGTAGACTTTTTGAAGGGATTACCGCCTGAGAAAAAGCTTGAACTCTTGTACGCGCGTAATGAAGAACTGGAGGTTCAAGAACAAGCACTCAACGAACAAACAGCCAAACTCCTGGCTCAGGCTAAACGAATGATAGCAAGCCAGTAGAAAAAATTGAGAGTTGCGATCGCACTTATTGCACCCTCATCTCCACAACCCCTTAAACCACCACCCTTACCCCAATACTCTCCACCGCCACTCGGTTCACCGTACACAGCGCGTAGGTTCCCGCCTGGATGGGAATTGAAGTCGTTTGAGCATTAAGAATCTGGGATAGCTGCCACTGAGTTCCCTGTTGCTGATATAGCGTCCAACCGCGAATCGTCGTATTGGTAGGCGCTTTCCAACTCAGCCGACCTTCCCTCACCGTCACCTCCGTGGGATGGGGAGGCGGCGTTTGGGGCAGCCATGACAGCGTAGGGACTAGCGCTACCTGACTATAGGGAGAAGCCTTCAAGCTATCAACAATCCCCAGGCGATTTTCTAGCAAAATACTGGCATGGTAAAAAATATTGCCCAACGATAACTGATTGGCGCGATTGCGGCTAATTTCCACCTGTTGCAGCGTTTCCGAAACCGGCCAAGTTGTCGCATCCAAGCGCGTAATCCGATTTCCCACATAAATATGGCGCTTTTGGCGATTATGAGACAGCCACCAGTCCAGCAAAACGGGATAACTTTGGGCGGGTGGCTCAATTTTCCAGTAAAGCTGCGGCGCGTAATAGTCAATCCAACCTTGCTCTAGCCACTTCTTAGAGTCCGAGTACAGTTGGTCATAAGCATCTAAGCCGCGAATCTGTTCGGGTTCTCCCGGACGGAAAATTCCAAACGGACTCACCCCAAACTTCACATGGGGTTTGGTCGCTTTAATCCCATTCCAGATGCGTTGAATTAACAAGCTGACATTATCTCGACGCCAGTCGCCCAAGCTGAGTCTACCGCCTGCTGCCACATACGCCGCATAAGTATTTTCATCGGGGAACGTGACGCCCGCAATTGGGTAAGGATAGAAATAATCATCAATGTGAATCCCATCCACGTCATAGCGCTGGATGATATCCATAACCACATTAAATGTTTGGTCTTGCACCCGTTTTTGACCGGGGTCCATCCAGAGTTGCGTATCAAACTTGCAAATCGTTTCGGGATGAGTCACCGCCATGTGAGGAGCCACATTTGGGCCGCTATTGAGGGTAATTTGAGCGCGATAGAGGTTAATCCAAGCATGAAGTTCTAAGTTGCGTTTGTGAGCCTCTGCAACTGCGAATTCTAGGGGGTCATAAAAGGGTTCTGGCGCTCTCCCCTGCTGTCCGGTTAACCAGCGGCTCCAAGGTTCTAAGCTGGATTGATAGAGG
>JAAHGE010000421.1 GCA_010672635.1 Desertifilum sp. SIO1I2
TCTCAAGGGTACAGCCCAAAAGCTCATCTGAGTTTCAGCCGCCAAATCAGTGGCAATAATGCCCACAATCACCAGCGCTTGCACTAAAACTCGCAATAAAATCGACTCTTCGGTTACTGGAACCGACGTGCGTCCCCGCAGGCGATTGATGATGGGATTATAGCGAGTAGAGGGAGGGCGAGTTTCAGGCAAATGGGCCATGAGACAGATACTTATAAAAGTAGAGAAGTTTTTGAGTGGTGAGAAAACTCATCACTCAATCTTAGTCTCTACAATAACGCCTCAGTCGGTTAAACAAACTGAAAATTGCAAGGGAATTTGCTCGCAAGCATTGAGTTGAACGCTTAACGCACAAATGTCCTCAACTGCAACGTTAAATAGCGCCACGCTCAAAGCTCCTTCATCGGAACGTTGAGCGGTTGTCTGAGTCTGGGAACTCTGCAAGCGCAAGCTGCCTCCGCAGGGAAGAACGGCTTGCAGGCATAACTGAGTGCCTTGGGCAGACTGGCAAACGGCTTGTAAAGTTAAAAGCCCTGCACTGGTAAGCCACTGACGCTCAACGGGTTCGCCAGAAGTTGAAACCCTTAAAGTCAGGTCATTAATAATTTGCCGCGCAGCTAATAGAGAAAGTACCATTTGCTGCGAGGGCGATGCGGCTTCATAACTGGGTGGAAAATTAGCGGCTTCGGCGCTAGCCATTGCACTACCAGAGCGCAAGGGCGATACCAAAACCATGCCAGCCAGTTGATTGAGCGTCCCAAACCGATCGGGAAACAGGGATGCCACAGCTTGCACCAATTTGGCACCTTCCCGTAAATTTGACTGCACGACCTCCTGACAGCGATCGAGCAGTTGCGCTAAAACAGATTCAGGAACCACAACGGGTAAGTTAAGCGTTCTCAGTTGAGTCAGCCAAAGTTGAGCAGCGGTTGACTCTAAAGACGGCTCATACGCCTCGTCGTAATATTCACAAACCTCCGTTTCCCAGGGAAAACAGGGTAAGTTGGACTCGATTTTGGCTTGCAATCGATGTTTAAGCAGAGCCTGGAAACGGTCTTGCACAGTAGGTATCTCTCCCATTTCTTGTGACTGACCCTCCAGTGGGGGCATTGCTTGAGACTGCCCTGATTCCGTTTCCCCCCTGCTGGAGGGCGCGAGACAATCGATTTCTTCTAAATCTAACGGATCGAGTTCGCCTGCGGGTGCCAGGGCTTGGGCCGAGGGTTCCGAAACAGGCGGCACAGATTCGCGATTAGAAGAGTCTGGGTTTGCGGGTTGCCCAGTTGGGGATGGAGATGCTGTCTTCACGTCTTTTTGAGCAGCACGAAGGGCTTGCTCTGGATCTTGGAGGAGCCAAGTGAGGAGATCTCTAATTTTGGCTTCTGGGTCACTATTCATCGGTAGATGCACTTATTCCGGATACTAGACGATTACGAATTTCCCAAGCCGTCTCTAGAAGTTTAGACCACTGCTTCTGCACTTGGGTGGTGCTACAGCCTAAAGTTTGCGCGATCGCACTTTCTGGGACTTTTTGTTGCTTGAGTTCGAGTAATTTCTGCTGTTGCGGCGTCAGTTCGCCCAAAAAGCTGTGCCATTGTTGCGGGGTCATACCCAGATTTTTGTCTAAATCGGCCTCTAACCATTGATGCACCAATTCCCAATGCGAACCCATCGAAAATCGAATTAAGTGGTACTTAAACCGCTGCTGCAAGTAGTCCCGCTGTCGCGGGGTAAGGTTCATCAGATTTTCAATTTCGTTGGCGGGTAAATCCTGAAGGCGGTAGATAAAGTATTCTACACAGTCGTTTTGCTGGCGTTCTTCGAGATAGCTAATCAATTCTGCCACCACGTTCTGGCGCAAGCTATCTTCGGGGGGTTCGGGTTGCGCGGCTACCATCGCTTCTCGCACTTCTGGGATGGGGCCGGCACTCCAGTTTTGATCGGAGTCTAAGGATGACCCTTCTGCGGCACTCTCTAAATCAACGGAGGTTTCTGGGGGCTGCTGTTGCGAGAAGGTTTGGGCGCGAAGAATAATGAGTTGTTGGCTGCGGCGGCCGGGTAGGGGGATGCGACGCTTGGCGTAGCGTTCGACAAAGGCCATGTATTCCGCGAGTTCCAATATCGTTTTGGGGCGATAATTTTCTGGGAGTTGTGCCTCCCGCCCGAAGGCTTTCCACGATTCAATATAAAAGCCCTGTAAGAAATCTTCAATCAAGTTCAGCCGAGCTTGGTAGCTCGACGGGGTTTGAGCTGGGGTAATGTAGCGATAAATAATAGCACTGAGGGTACTATGCAGTTCTAAGCGCCCCTGGCGGTTGCCGAGGCTGTAGTAGTGCAAGCATTGTTTGAGGCGATGCCGAGCTAAGGTGATTGCCCAAGCGGTCACTTCTCCAGACTCTTGAATGCGCTTGCTTTCTTGGCAGATTCGGCTGACTTCCATCGCGATCCGCTGCGCGACTACCTCGCAGTTGCCTTGTGAGGCACGGGTAGACTGTTTAAGTTCCCTGAATACAAGTTCAAAGATTGCCTCCACGCTTTGGCAGATCTCCCCGAAAGATTCAACAAAGTACAACGACCTTAACATAACCCACTCTACCAGGTGTCATTAAGGTCTAGACTGGGGGTGATGCTCCCTTAAGTTCTAAGCGGTCAATGGACTTAGATCGACAAATTCAGCAATTAATCGCAGAAGCGCCCCAAGATGGGACGACGCCTCAAGCGATCGCCGCGATCGCGCCTTTGCTTAAAGGACTTGCTCAAAAGCTTCAACATTCTGAGTATTACGTCCTGCAAACGTTAGATGGGCAGTGGGTGATGACAACCCTGAGTAATACCAGGGAAACCAACCGCCAAAAAACGGTTATCTATGGGTTTCCCACGCTCAAAGATGCGGCAGACCATCCCTATTCTCGCCAAGATCCTCAGTTAATGGCAACTCCGGTCGGCACAATTAAAATTTTATTTCAATTTTTGGCGATGGAAGGGGTGGATAGCCTTGTATTTTTCCAAACTTCGGGTCAGGTCGGAACGGGCACGGAGGTGCAACGCAGCGAGGTGCAAAGTTTGATTCAAACTCACCTCCGAAAGTTGTATCCGACACCGCGTCGGAGTTCTATTCCGCCGAATCTGGCTTAGTACAAGCGGCTGAGAACGTAGTCTGTCAGGTCAATTAAGGTTTGCCGCGATTCGGTGGGCGGTAAGTCGGTCAAACAGGCGGCGGCTTGGTGGGCGTGGTGGGCTGCCAGTTCTCGCGATCGCTCAATGCCTTGGCTATCTCTGACCAGGGCGATCGCTTTTTCTAAATCTTCGGCTTCGGTAAACTCTTTTTCAATCAAAACTTCTAAATACGGATTATCCTCTATAGCATATAAGACGGGTGCTGTCAAGTTGCCGCTTTTGAGATCCGAACCAGCGGGTTTCCCCAACGCCTCAGTCGAAGCCGTGAAATCCAAAATATCATCAACGATTTGAAATGCTAATCCCACATGGCGGCCGTAGCGATAGAGGTTATCGCTCATTTCCGGCGAAACTCCGCTGAGAACGCCCGCTGCCTTCGCGCTGTTTGCCATTAAGGAAGCTGTCTTGTAGTAGCTCTTTTTCAAATAGGCTTCTAGGGTCAAGCTGGTATCAAACCGATTGAGTCCTTGTTGAATTTCCCCTTCCGCGAGATCCATAATCACTTGAGACAGCAGTTTCACAACCGCGAGATTGTCTAGGTTAGCCAGGTACCAGGACGATTGCGCGAACAGGAAATCGCCCGCTAGCACTGCAACGCGATTGCCAAAACTACTGTGAACTGTGGGCATTCCCCGTCGCAGTGCCGACTCATCGACCACATCGTCGTGAACTAAACTGGCCGTGTGAATCATTTCGGTAATTTCAGCCAGTCGCCGATGCGATACCGTGATTTCTTGGTTGGGATGGGTTGCTCGCGATAACAGCAAGACAATTGCGGGTCTGAGTCGCTTGCCTTCAGTACCGAAAAGGTACTCTGCTGCGGCGTAAAGAATGGGGTGACGCGCACTCACCAACTGCTTCAGGTTTTCCGTTAGCAAACGCAGGTCTGCTTCCACCGGATAGAATAGGGAGGTCGCTGAGGTCATGGATAGGCCGACTCTGGCGAGAAGTTACGAAATTTTACATATCTTATCTCAATTTTAAGGCAAGGCTGGAGTATCTGAAAATTTCCTGTTGAGATTTATAAAACTCTCAGGGAAAATCGTCCCGAAAGGGAAAAGTTTTGTGTTATTCTAAGTAATAAGGATTTCAAATAAATTCAAGGAAGCCCAGGCTCAAGCCACCTTTGGATAAGAGTAGCAGATTGGCTAGTCCCGCAGAAATTTGGGTGAGCTTTGCTCGCTTGGTTTTGGCTCTCTCTCTATTAATCCGATTTTAGAGTGTAGCCGGTTTAAGGCGTAGCGGCCCAACTGCGACATTAAGATTGTTCAAGCTTCTGCTGTTATCTGAAGCGGGTGTTTAAGCCAAGGTGATGACAGACAATTGACTCCAACGAAGTAGCCTTTCCCTACTTTTGTTTAGCTGCGTGTAAATAGCCGCTACGCGGACTTCCTTTGGGAGTTGGAGCGAGATGGCTAAGGTTTTTACGTGCCTTGATATTTGATATCCTCATTCGTCTTCGTTCTCTCCGCTCACTCCACTTGACCGTAACTATGATCTACAAAGATATTCCGTTAATTATTCCTGTATTGGCAATGGCATACTTATGTACCGTGTACCTCTTACTGACGCTCGCTCAGAGAGGGACTAAATTACCATAATACCACAATCTCTAGCACTCAGCTTGCTCAAGATGGATCACTCACTCAAATCAGATGTCGA
>JAAHGE010000422.1 GCA_010672635.1 Desertifilum sp. SIO1I2
TTGCGCCGCCAGTAATATTGAGCGAGTCATCGAAGATTAAGTCAAAGAAGGTCAAACCACCGGTTAAGCCAATAAAGTCTTCAGCATCATTGTAGACAATGCGATCGACCTGGTTAACATCGAAGTTGGCTTGATCGGTTCTTAGGACGAGGCTATCAAAACCGGCTCCACCCTCCAGGGTATCGACGCCTAAGTCACCGACGAGGAAATCATCGCCATCGCCGCCGAGGAGATAGTCATTCCCTTTACCGCCTCGTAACGTATCATTTCCAGCGCCACCAAACAGGACATCGTCGCCTAGATCCCCCCGCAGGAGGTCGTTTCCGTCTTCTCCGTATAACCAATCATTCTCTTTACCTCCTAGCAGGCGATCGTTTCCGCCCCCGCCAAAGATGGTATCGTTACCCATGTTACCCAGAATGACTTCGCTATCGTTAGAGCCTTGAGCAATATCATTTCCACTAAGCAACCATAAACCTTGAGAACGACCGAAGAGTTGTCCGGGTGCGAGGGTAATATTGTCTGCGAGTTCAGTCGCGAGAAGGCGTGGAACGCCTGATGGGTCAGGAATTGGAACGAATGCCATAAAATCTTAAGCCTTTTGTAGTGAAGAAGTGGGGATAAGATTCACTCTCGAAGCTAGTTTTCAGTTATCCCAAACGAGAGCAATGTTAGAGTTCTTTATTTGCAGACTGAAACGCTAGGCTCAAGGTTCCCCAGAGGTTGGGATGGTTGGAGTCAACCCGCGATCGCGCTTTCAAACCTGCATTTCGATCCTAAAGGCTTCAGTATCTTTTAGAGATTGGTTGTTAACTTTCTCTACAATGGCTGTACGGTTGAGCCGAGCGCTCTACCCGATGTTGGGTTAGGGATGAACAGGTTCGCTTTACCCTTAAATAATGCTTAAGCTCAAGCCAGAGACGTTGGAAATTTGTTAGAAATATCAAGGCCGATTGGTACAACAATCTATTATGGGTACCTATGACCCGTTTTTTGACTCAGAAGAAACGCTTTCTATAGCGCTGAGTCCGGAAGAAGCAGTGGGTGCGATCGCGCTCATTACTGCTAGTGCTTTGATACCGGATGAGTCTGAATTTAATACGGACTTTTTAGCCAACTTGCTCTGGGAGTGCGAAATTTTAGGCGACTATCCAGAGGAGGATATTGCCGATTTTCTGACCAAAATATCAGCATTGGCAGAAGCCGAAGGATTGGGTGCTGTTTTCAATGCAGCTTATGAGGCGCTTTCGGACGAAGATGTTTTAGATGCTTTTGAAGCCGCTATTTTAGTCATTGTCTTAGAGCGCGAAGACATTAGCACTGAAGCAAAAGCATTTTTAAACGAGTTGCAACTCGCCTTAGAAATTGCAGATAACGAAGCTCAAGAAATTATTGAAGATGTTTTAGAAAGCCTTGAAGAAACAACCCTGGACGAGGAAGCGATCGCAGAAATTTATAAATCTCCCGCCGGTAACTTTCAAGTTGCTGTTCCCATTGATGCACAAGATGGGGGAAAAATTAACGCGCAACCGGGAATGGTCGGATTTAGCGATGACTTTGGCACCCTCCTGAGAATTGACTACTCCCAAGCCAAAGATGCAGAACTCGAAGCGCAGAAAGTCTTGGAGTTGGGACAGGAAAAATATTTAAAGTCCTTGATGGATTCTTATATTTCTCAAGCGATTCTCACCAGCATTCCCCATTCTCAGGTGTTATATGAAGAATATTTAGATGAAATGTTAGATGGCTGTTATTTTGCGATGATCGATTTGCCTGAAGGTTCGACGCTATCTGTCTCGCGGAATAATGAACCCCCCGTTCGCCTAAATGCCTATCGCGGAATTATTGCGCTCACTCAAGATGATTACGCCTACTTTATCACCTCTCAGCGCAGTTTCTTTGATGGCGAAGAACCGGGAGAACTAGAAGAGGAAGCAGAGGATTTAAAAGACGAGTTAAGCGACTTCATTGAAACTATCGAGTTTATTCCAGCATAGACGCTTGAATTCGCAAGTATAGCCAAAGAACCCCAATATTAATCCCGCTAACATTGTAAGTCGGTCGCGACAAGCTTGACCCAACCGCCTAGCTGAATTTATAAAAAAACACCCCGCTTAGTCAGGGTGTTTTTTCAACGTATCAGTAGAGTTCGTTAATTCTGGCTTGACCGATCGATGTTAATGAGTTCGCAGGTTACAGTTAGTCTGTTGGTCACATTTAAAAGGAATTAGAGAATCTCTAAAGCAGCCGTACTCAAAGTGCCTACGCTTCCACCGAAGAGTTCTAAGGTAACATCTGCGGCAGCAGTTGGAGTAGCACCATTTAAGAGAACTGGGACGTTGAACGTTAACTGAGTTTGTCCTGCGCCAAAGGATAAAGTCCCAACTACATCATAGTAGTCGTTTGGAGCTGCTACAGGCAAGGCAGTACCTGGGAAAGCACCACCGCTCGTAGCCTCACCTGCTGTAGTTTGGTAACTGATAGTAGCAGGGTTTGTAGCATCGCTGCGAGTCACGGTAATCACAGCAAACTGATTACCTGCGGCATCTGTCGTAATGCTTGTCGGATCGGCAGTAAATGTAGCTTGATCGAAACTAAAAGCGCCTGCTGCGGGGAGAGTCCCTTCGGTAATGATGACGTGAGCAAAATCTGGAATATTTGCGCCATCATTGAGTCGGATCGTAAAGAACTCATCGGATTCAGGAGTTGCATCAGCCAGAATATCAACAGTAAAGGTAGCAGTATCGGTTCCCGCAGCAAAAGTCAGCGTACCTGAAGCAGCAGTATAGTCGCTTCCTGCTATTGCCGTACCGTTGACTGTGGAATAATCTATCGTTGCTTCTCCTGTTAAATCTCCGATACGGCGAACCGTGAAGGTTGCAGTTGTGGCGGCTTCATTGAACAGGTAAGTGTTGGCTGGATCTAACTCGAAGGTATTCGGGGTTGGAGTTGGGGTGACAGCCGAATCTTGGATGGTTAGCGTTCCTGTATCCAGGGTGGTTCCGCCTGCGCCAGTGAGGGTTAAATTCACGGTTTCGTCCGTTTCCACCAAGTCGTCTGTCAGGACGGGAATATTGACGGTTGTGCTAGTTTGTCCGGCGGCGAAGGTTAGGGTTTGGGTGACGGCGGTGTAGTCTGCGTCGGCGGTGGCGGTTCCATCGCTGGTGGTAAAGGTGACAACTTCTTCAGTTTCGGTATTAGCCGTGCGCGTAATGGTGACAACCGCATTCCCGACATCTTCAGCCACGGTTGCATCGGTAATGCTGAAGGTGGAGGGTTCCGGATCGACGGGGACTTCTCCCGGTGCAAGGAGGCGAACAGTAGTTTGACCCAAGACTAAAGAGGTGGCGTCTACTCCTTGGAGGATAGCGAGGAATTGTCCGGTGCCATTATCTTGGAGGATGGTACTTCCGGCGTATTGTCCTTCACCGGCAACCGCCATTAGGTCGTTGGCTGTCATTCCGCCGATTAACTCGATGCGATCGCCAACGCTAAAGTCGGTAATAACATCGGCATCCTGTAAGGTCATGCCTCCAGTGGAGGTAATCGCTTCTTCAGGACGGGAGACGCGACCCATATAGAAGGTATCGTTACCGTTACCTCCGGTCAATACGTCGGCCCCTAGATCGCCGAAAATACGATCGTCGCCGTCGCCGCCTAAGATGGTGTCATTGCCTTTACCTCCGTAGAGGCTATCGTTTTCTTGACCCCCATCAATTACATCATTTCCCGTTCCACCATAGACGAAATCGTTACCGCGATCGCCAAATAGCACGTCGTTACCCTCGTCACCGGCGATCGTATCGCTATCTTCACCGCCATAAATGGTATCGTTTCCTTGATCGCCAAATAGCAGATCGTTGCCTAAGTCTCCAAAGATGATATCGTCATCTTTGCCGCCATAGAGGGTGTCGTTGCCTTCACCGCCTCGCAGCGAATCATTTCCTTGGTTGCCAACAATAAAATCGTTGCCTGTCAAACCTAAAAGAATGTCATTTCCTTCTAATCCCAGAATCGTATCGTCGCCTGCTAATTCGGCGGGGGTTCCTAGGTTTCCGGGAATTACATCAGGGCCAAAGGTGCCTGTAATCGTAGCCATTACTTACTCCACAGGTTAAAGGTTGCTGTTGGTAGAAGCACCTGTAGAGAATTTGCTTTCAGTTTTAACTTCTAGCTTTCATTCTGTTTTCAATCCTCTGCAAGCTTTGGGTTTGAGATGAGTAAAAATTTGCTTGGGAGGAAAGCTGCTGATTGAAGTGAATTCAGACACGAACAAAATTTGCGATCGCACCAGAGGCGCACTGCTTAGAATAAATTATCCTCAATTGACGATCTCTGTTTTATTCTAGTTCTTTTTGCGAAAGATAATAATCGATTCCGGACTATTCTATGCTTTCTTTAATAAGATTGAGTAGCGGTTTACAGAAACAACATATTTCTGTTTTTTTGAGTGAACTCAATCTTAAACTTCAGAAAAAATACTTAGGTTGATTGATTAGCTCCGGACACCTGCATTACCTTTCGATCCGAGCGGAAACTTTGATCTTGGACTTGCATGGCTTTATTGAAAGCACCGACTGCTTCTTGATAGCGCTTAAGTTCGGCTAAAATGGCTCCCCTAGCTCGCCAAATATCTGGAGAATTGGGTTCTAAAGATAAAGCACGTTCGTAAGCCTTGAGCGCTTCTTCATATTGCTTTAAGACGGCTAGTAAATAGCCGCGCTTGCACCAAACTTCGGCTTGGTTGTTATTCAAATCGAGCAGGCGATCGCCGTTTGCGATCGCCTCTTCATACTGTTCCTTCTTTTCCAGTAAATTC
>JAAHGE010000423.1 GCA_010672635.1 Desertifilum sp. SIO1I2
TGTTGGGTTAAGCCTTGCGAAACTCAACCTACAATTACTGATGAACAAGGTGAGATTGAATTGCAGATCGTTCTAAGACCAATACTACCCTCAAACCCTTATTGATTGCGTTCCGCCAATTCTCGATTTCCCGTCCTCGGTTCCCTGACGACAACTGCCTCACCGGGATTAATTGACCTAGGATTTGCAATCACTTTTTCTCCCAAAATCAACCCTTCCAAAACCTCGCGTTTCCCTTGAGCAGAACGCCCCAATACCACCTTGCGAGTCACTGCTTTTCCCTGTTCCTCTACCAGAACTAATCCTTCACCTCCAGACAAATGCGTCACAGAATTTTCCGGGACAACCAACTCTGTTTTCCCCTGTTTAAATTCCACAAACCCTTGCAATCCAGGAGGCATTTGTAAATCTTCTACCGCAACCCAAGCTGAATAGGTATATTGCCGATCGATGCCCACCTTATTGGGCTGAGTTTCATCCGTTTCTACCGTAGGATTGACGCGCAAAACCCGACCCGTAAATACCCGTCCGGGATAAGCCACCAATCGCACATTTGCCGGATCGCCAACATTAACTGCATTTAATCGCGCCTGATCGATAAATGCCCTAAACACCATATCCTGAGTCAGCAATAACAACGGCTGACTATCTCCTGCATTCACCAACTCGCCACTGTGAATATTGACGCGACTTACCAACCCATCAGTCTGGGCGTAAATCGTTGTTCGGTTCAGATCGCGGGTGGCATTTTGCAATTCCAATTGACGATTTTCCACCGCCAATCGAGCATTTTCTAACTCCTTATCTGCGGTTTCTCGAAACAGGGCGAGGGCTTGCTGAGAAGCCTGTAACTCCTCTTGACGCAGGAGATAAAAATCGCGATTGCCAAACCGTTGATCTTGCGTATCGATCGCCCCTTGTTGGGCTGCTAGCAATTCCTTTTGACGTAAAGCATAGGCATCTTGGGCGTCATAAAGCTGAAATTGCGGTAAAGCCCCCTGATCCACGAGTCCCTGAATCTGTGCGAGACGTTTGCGGGCAGTTTCTAAGCGTTGCTGGGCGGCTGCCACATTGGTTTGAATTTCGGCTTCCGCCAGGGTATTAATATCTTGCAGGCGCGTATCTGCATTGGCTAAACGCGATCGCGCTGCTATAGCATTCGCCTCCAACTCTTGCAGGCGGCTCTGGGTGGAGATTTCCAGGGCTTCCAACTTAGCAGTGGCGATCGCCAAATGGTTGCGAGCCTCATTCACCTTATCCTCAAACGGGGCGCGCTGCAACGCAACTAGCGGTTCCCCCTGGCGCACAAACGCCCCCTCCGTCACATACACCTTTTCCACCGGGCCAGAAATCAGCGATCGCACCGCCACCTGTTGCAAAGCCACCGACTCGCCAGGGGCAGCCAAACCCGCTTCCACAGAGGCTTGCACCACCGGAATAGCTTCCACTGCAATCGGTCGGCCGGCTAACCGCTGATAATTGACAAACGAACTGTAGAAACGGGACTCCGGATTTTGCAGATTCGGCAACAACACCCTCACCGTCAGCAAACCCATAATCCCCAAAGGCGCGATCGCACCCGTTATCAAAGCCGCACGCGAAAACCACATTGGAGGGCGCATCATCTTTCTCTCATCCCCCTACTTCACTCAGGATCGATCCACCGAAACCGAACGCCAACCCCGTCTAGAAACAGACCGATCTGCGATCGCCCGTTCAAATACCCGTTCCCACAACGGCACGATCCGCTGCCAACTAAAGCGCTGTTGAATATCCTGGAAACCGCTTTCTCCCAGGGCTGCGGCTTTTTCCGGGTTGGTCAATAGATTGGCGATCGCCTCAGCAAGGGCTTGAGGGTCTTTCTGGCGTACCAAAACCCCCGTTTTGCCAGAAACAATCACATCCGGAATTCCACCCACCTCCGTCGCCACCACCGGCTTCTGGTGAGCCAAAGCCTCAATCATCACAATCCCCAAGCCTTCCGTATCGCCCTTACTATCGACAATGGCCGGCAGCACAAACACATCGCAACGGGCATACTCATCCGCCAGTTCTTCCTTACTGACAAACCCCAAGAAATCCACTACCCCCTCCAATCCCAGCGCCTGACAGTGCGAGATTAACTCAGCTTCCAGAATGCCCTTCCCCACAACCCGCAGGCGAACCGGGCGTTCTCGCAACAACAGCGGTAACGCTTCTAGGAGATAGCAAAGACCCTTGCGTTCGTCGAGGCGTCCCACAAATAACAGCGTCGGCACCTCCCCCGCCTGCCGTGGCTTGGCAGGTTTCGCTTCAATGGTTAACCCATAGGGAATCACCTGCACCTCGCGATCCGTAAGTTTGCCAATCAAACCGCGCGTAAACGAAGAATTTGCCGTCAAACCCCGCGCCATCGGCATCAGCCAGCGCAACATCTGGGCCACAAAGCCGAATTTTCGCGCTAGCAGTAACTCCGCCCCGTGAAAGCTAAACACCATTGGGATATTCAGCAACCGACTCGCCGGGAGGGCCATCAATGCATGGGGAAACGGCCAGTTTACGTGCAACAAATTCGGTCGCTGACGCCAACAAATCCAGAAGAGTTGCCAGCTTCCCAACGCGATATAGAGTCCGGCGGCAATTAAATAGAGGGGCTGGCGCTGAATTTTGGTCGGCGCACCATCGCGCACCAGATTTTCAAACCGTTTGGGACAGTAGCGAAAGCGATAAACTTCTACTCCATCTAAGCAATAGCTGGGGCTGCCTTCATAGGCGGGGGCAAAGACGCTAAATTGAGCGCCAGTGGGTTGCAATCTCAAGATTGCCTCTCGGACAAAACTGCCATGATTGCCATCGGGAGTCGTGGGATAGACCGAAGTCATCACCAAGATTCGTTGATCTTGTAAGTTCATAAGCTTCTGCAAGGAGGTCTTAAATTTCCGACATCACTTTTTTCCGGTTCTTGCGAACGGTCGAGTAGGTGGGAGACGACTGGGAAGAGTACCACCACGCCAGCAATAACAGAAAATCGCGACCGGAGGAAAACAGGCGACCAAACCCAAATTTACTTTGACCGGAGAAGCGCGTATGCCAAGGCGTCGGAACTTCGGTGACGCGATAGCCTTGACCGGATAAAACCGCGAGTAAATAGCGATGAGTGATGCGTTCGATTGGCAACTGGGTTAAAATATCTCGCCGCACGATTTTGATCCAGTTCATGTCATGGATGCGGCTACCAAAGACGAAACGACAGGCGTTATTGGCAAAACTGGAGGCGAACAGCTTTTTATCGCGGCGGTTTTGTCGCCAGCCTGCAACCGCATCAACGCCAGGGGTGCAGGCTTCTAAGAGGAGGGGAATATCGGTGCGCGGATCGGATTCTAAGTCGGCTTGTCCCCACAAAATCCAATCCGTTGTCACGTGCGACAGGGCGGTTTTCCAAACTTGAGTGACGCCGCGACGTTGCGGATGGCGAATCACTTTCAAGAAGGAATATTGATGGCTCAAACGTGCTAAAATTTGCGGGCTGTTGTCGCTACTTCCATCATCAATCAGCAAGACGGGTAGCGCGTAACCTAAATCGTCAAAGGTTTGTTCGATAAAGCGGAAAAGTCTTTCGAGGTTGCCTTCTTCGTTACACGCCGGAATCACGAGGGTGACAGAGCGTGTTTGAGTTGGCGACAAGGGTGAAGAGCGTGTAAGTTTCATGCGTTTCAAACCTTAAAGCAAAGTAACAGATTGGGATTCCTCCCTCAAGCAAGACCCGATAGGTTAAGCGATACCTGTACTGGAAATCAAATCCTCGTTTCACGGAGTTTGGCGAAGGGAAAAGGAGATTTTGGCAATCAATCTTGAAGATTGGATTTCCAGGCTTAACAATTCGCTAGCAAAATCAAAAAGTCTCAAAATTGCGGTTTAATTAGGCATTTTTTGCCATTTTTTTGCGATTCCACAGCGTTCCAAGTCCACCCAATCCTAAAAGGAGATAGCCGAGCGTTGAGGTGGGTTCGGGAACTGGAGCAATACTTTCATCAATGGTCAGCGACAAGGTACTGGAGACCACAATAGCGTCATCATCATAGCGAAAGGGGATTTTCCCATTTTGTCCCGAAAAGAGAGACGCCAAAATGCTTTGAGGCTGATAAGGGTTAAGAGGAAGGCTCAGTAAATCCTGGGTAAATGTGAAAGGTTCATTGAGCGTTCCTGGTAAACTTGTATATTCTGACAGCAAATTGCTTTGAACGTCAACGATTCCCAGCAGATCGGTTGCAACCAAAGCAGTTTTTGGAATAATTTCTAAGCTCAAAACTGCTGATTCTAGGACGTTTCCGGCTTGGGCAAGGGCGGAAAACAAGAAATAATTTGGATCTTGGGTAAAATCAAAATCCCAGAATGTGGCTTCATCAATCCCATTTCCGACAATCGGATTTTGCGTAGGAATGACTTGTTTAATTTGACAATCTCCATTGATAACGCGGGTGGGATAGAGGGCAGCCGAGGGAGTGGCGCTACATTGAGCGGTTGCTGTTAGGGTCAGAGCATAGGTTTCTGCTGGATTAGCCAATCCTGTTCCTAGGATAGAGGCGGCAGTTACTACAATCCAAGTGGTATTTTTTGTGAAACTCATGTTCTACTCCTTAAGGAAGATAAGAGATTTAGAAGTAGTAGAGTCAATCAACAGGAGACTTTGATAGGGAAAACAAAGACTGCTATTAACTACTACAAATTAAATCGCCCCTTTTCCGAATTCGCTATAGACTTTCTTAGCAGCTCTAAAAAAGCTTGTCAAAAATCATTTTGTCAGAAAAAAGTCGCTAACCTGTTTT
>JAAHGE010000424.1 GCA_010672635.1 Desertifilum sp. SIO1I2
GAAAACAATTTGGCAAGGTCTGCGACGACTACATGACATTACACAAACTTGGTTGCTACTTTCCCCCACTACGGCTACTTGTGTCAACCCAGATTTGATTAAGAAAGATGTGAGTAATGCATAGCTTGAAAAGGGGGGAACCGGAGTCAAAGTCCCCCTTTGTAAGGGGGATTTAGGGGGATCTCATCAGACGCCAGATGTCTATACAGGGTAGCTTCCTAGGGAGAAGGGAAACAGCTATTTTGCCTAAAAGCCTAAGTCTGCTTTCGCCACTTCTGCGGCTTCAAATACGTCTTCATCGGGCATTTCTTCCCAAGCGGTTTCGCCAATTTCCCGATAGAATGTTTCATCATAGGGACGTGTTTGAACAACAACAGGCATGGGAACTGCATGACCTAAAACCAGGGCTTGTTGTTTAGAATCGAGTTTAGCCAATACCGATCGCAAACTCCCCGCGCCGGATACCCCGGTAAAGATTGCTTCAATGTCTTTTTCATCGTTTAGCAAAGCCGTGATCCGGGTACCAATTTGCGACATGACTTCATTATCAATTCCTGAAGGGCGCTGATCTACAACTAATAGGGTTACGAAGTATTTTCGCAGTTCGCGGGCGATGGTTCCAAAGATAGTTTGACTGGCGGTACTGGGATCTAAAAAGCGATGGGCTTCTTCAATGGTAATCACTAATGGGCGGGGGCGATCGCTCGGATTTTTGGATTGCAGGAATCGATCGGCTTTGCGAACGTAACTGGCGTGAATCCTGCGGGTAATCATATTCGTTGCCAGCATATAAGATAGCAGATTGGATTGCGAACCAAACTCAACAACTACGTGTTTGCCTGCATCAAGAGAATCTAAGATTTGATTAACATAATTATGGCGGCTGAAACTCCGCATATATTTGAGTTGAGTTAAGCGATTGAGTTTGCGTTGTAGGGCAGCCAAGGAAGATTTGCTCCCATTATTTTCATTGCAAAACTCTTCAATATCAACGCTTCCCATTTCTAATAAACGGGTAATCCAACTTTCACCAAATTGATTTCGGAGTAAGAGGGCGCTGTCTAAACTCGCTTCCGAAAGTCCAAGTTCTTTTTGAACTAAAACTAAATCTTCAACTTCAATTTGATTAAAGCTTAAATAGAGTTCCTGGGCTTCGCGAACTCCCCGCCGCCGAGTGGATTCTGGATCGAGGGTGTAGACTTGAACTTGTCCGGGAAAGAGTTGACGCAAGCCTTTAGCCGTGCCGAAAGTTTTACCCTCACAAACGGCTTCCCAGCCATATTCGGAGTGCATATCAAAAATTAGATTAACGGCAACTCGCTTTTTAATAATTCCCGATAACAGCAAGCGCGTCAAGAAAGATTTACCCGTTCCCGACTTACCAAATACCCCATTACTGCGTTCCACAAATCGGTCTAGATCGACGCAGACAGGTACATCCATATCAATCGGTTTGCCAATGGCAAAATTACGATGTAAGGGGTCATCTTCCCAACCAAAAACCGTGCGAAAATCGTACTCATTCGCCTCATAAACTTGACTGAAATGACTGGGAATGGTTTTGACGGGTGTGAGCTGAACGTTGGCACTGGTTTGGGCTTGAAACGAAGCGAGATTTGACCCATTTTGAGGAATTGAGCTGCCCTCTTCCTGGGGAGTAAACATCAACATGGGGGTTAAATCAATGGTGCCATAGGTACCGCTCCCAGCCAGGACTTCTTGTAAAAAAGTGTTAGCAGGTTCGGGAGGGTTGGCGAGAATGCGAGGGCTAGCAGTTCCTAGGGAAACATCCGTTAGCATACAGAAAAAGCGCGATCGCCTGCCTTGCACCACCAAAAACTTACCGACGCGCATCTCTTCGACGGAGACATCTGCGTGGAGGCGAACTTCTAATCCTTTGGAGAGAGATCCTTGGATGACTAAACCGAGTGGCTTATCTATCATGCGCGATCGCCTTTACTAACAATTGACAATTAAACCCGCAGCCCGTACCGCTTTGTCGATCTACGTTAAGTTGAAAATAGATGAATATCAAATTTGAAGTTTATGCGCTACCACGTCATTTATGACAGCACCTGCAATTTATGCTCGAATTGGGTGCAGATTTTGGAAAATTTAGACCAGGGCAAGCAGTTTGATTATATCCCGATGCAAGATGAGATCGCGATCGCCCAATTTGGCATCACCCCCCAAGACTGCGAACAAGGCGTTATTTTAATCGATGCTCAATCTCCCCAACGACGATGGCAGGGAAGCGACGCCGCCGAAGAAGTAGGGCGACTGCTACCAATGGGGGAAGTCTTGGTGCAAGCGTATCGCGCCTTACCGGGCGTAAAATGGTTAGGCGATCGCGCCTACGAACAAATCCGCGACAACCGTTACGCCTGGTTTGGCAAATGCAGCACCCCCTACCAAAGCCGCTATCCCGCTTGTGCTTCGCAGTTAAATAACTCAAACACTTGAGAACAAAAGCGTTTGAGTTGTTCCGTCACCTCCATAACGGGTTGAGACTTCCCCAAGATGCGCCAATTCTCCACCGTTGAGAGTCGCCACTGTTCCCCTGTGTGGTTAAACCCTACCGCCTCTACCCCAATGGCGCGACGGTAGCCATCGAGGGGATCGTCATAAAAGCGAATTTGCACCAAGATACTGCGACATTGAAATCGCGGACTCCAACCGGGAAAATGGAAGCCAATATCAATTGAGTCAGGATCGACCAACTCCCGCGTATCCGGATCGTTGTTCCAGGGCTTAAGATCGGCTTTAGCATCAGGAAACTCTGACTTGAATAGATTCACCACCGTCGCAATTTTGCTAGCGACTTCAATATTCTTGGCTTGTTCAGCAGCGTTCACTCCGTTATTACCTCCTAATTGAGCGAGCGATAGCGGATGCGCGAGGGGCATAACTTTTCAAAAGTTGCCGCGACAAATTTCTTCTGTCCACCTATGATCCACAATGACGATCGGGATGAAAACCTATGGCTGTCTCCTTTCATATCATCGTAGAAGGCAATCCGGCGATTCTCTATGCCAGTAGAAATGGCGCTCCTGCTAAGGTTCTTCCTCGCTTAAACCGATTTCTAGAAACATTTTGGCAAGAGCGAGATACGGCTGGTGAATACTGCGATACGCCTGAGTGTTTATTGGCTCAAGTTACCGTGCGATTTGGCTTTGAAATTTGCGAAGATGACTTTTCTAACCTCCGCGTGGGATTGAACTACTATCCTGATGTAGATTACCTTTACCTGATTGCTCCTGACTTCAAAGTTAGCGTCTGGGTACCTGAAGACGCCTACCGCCAAGATCCGAGCATTGGTTTAAAGGGCTGTCGCCAAGAGTCAGCCGTCACGCTGCAATCTTAGCGGGTTCAGAAAACGCCTCAGAGACTTTCTGCTTGGGGGTTCTCTGGCAAAATCCGCACGCGAGCGAACTTCAAACCCTCAACGCCTTGAAGCGATTCAACTGCCCCTGATTCAATTTCAGGGGCTAACCAACTTTCTCGAATCAGATATTGCAAGTATTGCTGATATTCTTGCCATTCTTCCTCGGTGGAGTAGACGATCGTAAGCATCCGAGGTTGGGTAATGCGATCGCGCGAGTGAGAATCTAGAGCTTTATCAATGCGTTTTTTGACAATTTCATAACGAGTATCCCGCGTTCCGCGCACGTCAAAGGTTTTTTCGGTTTTCTCATCGTGAATGATATCGACAGTAATATCTTGCGCGAGTACCAAATGCGTCAACTCTAACTGCGTATCGTACTGGGCTTGGATTTTGAGGGCAGTTCGAGCGCATTCGCACACCGCCCGCAGTTGTTCGTAGCGCAGGCTGTGCAGGTGAAACGGGGTAAACTTCGGATCGATGGAAGCTCCGGTATAGATCATGTGATCGATCCCGTCAGTGAGTTCGCAGTCGCAGTAATGAGGCGATATTTTCTGCATCCGCATCTGCCAGCGATCCCAGGTTTGCTGAAGTTGCGTATTCACCTCATTCACCATCCGATCGTACTGGCTGCGAGCCTGGTAGACGCATTGATGCACGTTTTTGCAAGCTTGGCGATAGGCTTCCACTGCGGTTTTAGCGGCTTCACCGCATTGAGCAAAATAATCAAAGTAGATTTCTAAATGGGTTTTGAGGTATTGAATGGCGGTAATTTCGGCATCAACTGTGACTTTTTCTTCCAGCCGTTTGATATAGGTGAGTAAATCGTGTTGCAGTTGCTTGCCCAGGGCTGTATCTTGAGACTGACAAACCGCCTCGACAATCGCGAATCCTAGGCGAAATTGTTCGATTAAATCGGCTTGAATGGCGCGGTTGCGTTCTTGGGAAGAACCCCGGATATCAGAAATACCGTATAACGGATAAACGTTGGCAAAGATAATCGGTTGCGGGAGCAAACCCCAACTGCGGCGTTCGGCTTCTTGTAAAAATCGCCATGCCACCGCCGGGTGAATGTGAGCAAACTGCTGTTGGGAGGCTTGGCGCAAGGCAGAGGTTAAAGCCAGGATTAGTTCGCTGGCGTTTTTTGTATCTTGGGGGGTAAATTGATTGGGGCGATCGCTCAATAGGGCCACTAAACCTAATAATTGACCGCTATCGCTGCTTTCGGAAGTGGCTACCCCCAAAGGAATTAACAACAGCGATCGCCATCCTTGCTGCAAGAGCATCGCCTCGCAGTCTGTGGGACAATCGGTACTCAAATCGCCCACGATTTGCACCTGATTGGCTTTGGCAGC
This sequence comes from Desertifilum sp. SIO1I2, assembly GCA_010672635.1. Taxonomy (GTDB): domain Bacteria; phylum Cyanobacteriota; class Cyanobacteriia; order Cyanobacteriales; family Desertifilaceae; genus Desertifilum. The sequence continues at coordinate 4,738 of JAAHGE010000424.1, forward strand.
CCGTAAAAAGTGCGAACCCTTTAAAGAAGCCATTGAATAGACGCAGTGTTCTAGGGCATCGTAGGCGG
>JAAHGE010000425.1 GCA_010672635.1 Desertifilum sp. SIO1I2
TAAACTTGCAGCCACGGTTTTGATGATGATTAAGCCTTTTTCCACATTGAAGCGATACTGGGGTCGATGGACTTATCCATTGATTTCCGTCATCGTTGCCATTGGAATTTTAGTCTCTGTTCCGGTACCCGGTTCAGCTTTTTCCTTATTTGACCTCATTTTCCAAGGGATTCAAGTCGTTCAACTTTCTAATCTTTCCGATCGCCAAGAAGTTGCGCTAGGCGGTCAAATTAACCAGCAACTCGTCAACCGCGAAATCCGACTCTACCGCAACCGAGAGGTTGTGGAGTATATTGACGAGATTGGTCAGCGGATCGCCCAAGAAAGTCCGCGTCCCCCTGGTAATGACTTTCGCTATACGTTTCAAGTCGTCCAAGACGATAGCATTAACGCCTTTGCCACGATGGGGGGTTACGTTTACCTGCATACGGGGTTAATTCGAGCAGCCGATAACGAAGCGCAACTCGCAAGTGTTATTGCTCACGAAGTCGGTCATATTACCGAAAAACACGCCCTTAAGCAGATGCGACAAATGGCGATCGCCCAAGGTCTTGCCAGTGCTGCGGGCTTGAACCGTAACATTTTGGTGGGTTTAGGGGTAGAACTCGCCTTGCGCCGCCCCAACAGCCGCCAAGCCGAATTTGAAGCCGATCGCGTCGGGTTAGTAACCCTAGGTCAAGCAGGCTATCCTCAAGTGGCGATGATTGAGTTTATGGAAAAACTCCTCAGTCGGGGCGGAGTTCCCACTGTCCTTAGCACTCACCCCGGAACCCAAGATCGGATCGCGGCTCTGCAAAGTCAGCTCGATCCGCAACTGGCCGACTATGGGGACGGTACCGATCCGACTGACTACCAAATTAATATTCAGCCCATTTTACGATAGGACTTGGGTTCCGCCTTCATCCCCGTTTGCGCTTGCAGGAAAGGGTGGATTAATAAAAGGGAGATCGAAAGACTCCCTTTTTTAGTGCCGCAGCGAGGTCTGTACTCAGACTGCTGAATCCCAGTAAACTGGAGGTTAAACTTAAATACGTTCGCCCAAAGAATATTCGCGCCACCTGCCCAAGGCGATCGCGCTATGATTCAGACGAGTCTGAGGGGCGATCGGTGCGATCGCAATCTCCTTTGCCCTTTAATTCTAGAGGGAGAGCGAGAATTGATGTCTCGCTCAAGTCTTAGGTCACTAAGTCGTGCATTAATCCATAGGACTGACGATCTTGAATACTCCGCTTTCACCTTGGCAACTTCAATCTGAAGAGACGTATGTTCCGATCTGTTACGAAGGGAAGACCGTCGGCTTCTGTTCGCAAGACTCTGCAAATCGCATTATTAAAGCGTTGAACGATCGCGAAAAGGTCATTAAACAAAAAGAGACGCTATTTCGCGCGATGCAGTTAGTTTGTCTGGATTTGCTGCGCGTTTCCGGCGGCGATCTCAACCAAGTGAATGAGGTGATGCGGAAGTACGTTGAGAAGATTAAGCGACCCAAACATGGTTCTAAGGCGATCGCTTTCTTGCTGCGCGATCGCCAAATGGAACTCGATGTTAGCGATAAGGAGTTTGTCCGCTTCTGCGACTCCTACAAGCTGTCTCTCCCCGAATTGCGAGAAATTTATAATGGCAATAAACCCGTCAACGACGAGCAACTCCGGGCGATCGCGCGGATCGTTGGCAAAACCTTTGAAGAACTTAAAGATGTCCGCGATGGGTTTAGCGAGAGCGAACTGCGGGTTCTAGCGAAACTCGAAAGTCAATCGGCTCCAGCCGTCACCGATGATGAATTAATTGAAAATTAATGAGAGGCGATCGCGAGCGAGTTAAAGTTTTGCCTTAACCTGCTCGATCGAAGGTCGCAGCATCACCTGAGAGCGAGCATAGACCAAAGGCAAGGGATAACGGCCCGTAATTCCGCCCTTAGCGAGAACCTGCTGCAACTCAGCTCGCAAAGCGCGATCGTCAATATCCCGGAAGATAAACGGGACATTTTGCTGAGTCAGTTCTCGCATCAACTTAACCGTCCAACCGCATTGTGCGCGACCGTACACAAAAATCGGAATCATCGAAGAAGGTTGTTCGCTCACGCTCTAACTCTCTTGAGACTAAGGGTGAATCGTGCCATCCGGTAAGATAGCCCCTTCCAAATTAGCATTCTCCAAATTCGCGCCCCTGAGATTTGCTCCTCTTAAATTGGCTTGAGCTAAATCAGCCCCTTGCAAATTGACCTGACTCAAATTAGACCATCGGAAATCTGTTCCGTAGAGCGTAGCTTGGCTCAAATTTGCTCTAACTAAATAAGCGCCATTCAGGTGCGTTTTACTTAAATTCGCCTTATGAAAATTGACCGTATAAAGATACGCCTCAATCAGTAAGGCAGCGTGCAGATTAGCGCTTTCTAAATTCGCCTCAGAAAGATTGGCCCGTCGCAGGTTCGCCGCCAATAAATCTGCACCTACGAGATTCGCGTTAGCCAATTCTCCCTCTTGCAAGTGGGTTCCTCTCAGGCTAGTTCCCACTAAATTCGCGTTTCGCAAATCGGCTTGTTCCAGCACCGCCTCTTTGAGATTAGCCCCGACTAAATTCGCATCCAACAGCACCGCCCGATTGAGGTTGGCCGCTTGGAGGTTCGCTAAACTCAGGTTAGCGGCCTGAAGATTAGCGGTTTGTAGGTTAGCTTCCGCAAGATTGGCTTTGCTGAAATTGACTTGAGAGAAATCTCCCCCCTCTAGATCGAAGCCTTCTAAGTTCAGTTCGCTTAAATCGGGGGAAGCCACAGCATTTTCCTGTCGCCATTCGGCCCAACAGATAACGCCGAGTTTGAGTAAGGTGATTGGATCTCGATTCATAGCTTTAATACTACTCTTGGCGATCGCCCCCAGGATGTTCTCGCCCAGTTACGTTTTCAATCGCAGCCAGCGCCGCGCTAGAACCCGCTAAAATATCGCGTTCCTCTCCTCCCAAATACAACCGCCCAAAACTCCCCACCGCCTGCACCTGCAAGATATTAATCAAAGCCGCCTTTTCCGCCTCATTAGCGGCCAACGCCGCATAGGCGGCGGGTTGCACCTCTAACACATAAAGCGACTGTCCGGCTAAAAGTAACTGCCCGCGACGGGTGCGGTTAATCAGTTGCGCCTGGTGAGCATCAATATTGCGGATAATTTGGCTAGACACCACGCGAGGCTTCAAGCAATCATTCACGCTTGCGCCTAGGGCATCTAAGATCGCTTTTCCTGCCGCCCGCGTCTCCCCCTGGCGCGTGGAATGAATTTCTAACAAACCATACAAGCGTTCGACAAATTGCACCCCAGGACGCACCACAGCCGCCTTGAGGGCCACATCTGTAATCCGATTAATCTCAATACCGGGGGAAATTTCAATCCACAGCGAAGCATCCCCCGGTAAAGGTAAAAAGCCTAGCGCTACAGTGCCAATGTAAGCCGCGTGTTGGGCTTGTAAGTTATCGAGATAGACGTAACTGCGTAATTCAACCCCCAAAATGACTTCTCCGGCGTGTAGGACAGTAGCGGGAACTTATAGCGCTTGCAATAACGCCTCGCCCATTGCCTGACAGCCAACAGGCTTCATTCCCTCAGACATAATATCGCCTGTCCGATAACCGGAATCTAAAACTTGTAAGACCGCTTGCTCAATTTTATCGGCCGCTTCCGGTTCGTTCAGCCCGTAACGCAACATCATCGCTGCGCTGAGAACTTGGGCGAGGGGGTTGGCTTTATCTTGGCCCGCAATATCGGGGGCGGAACCATGAACGGGTTCAAATACACCCGGCCCAGACGCGCCTAAACTGGCAGAAGGGAGCATCCCAATACTACCCGTGAGCATTGCAGCAGCATCAGAAAGAATATCGCCAAAGAGGTTTCCGGTGACAATCGTATCGAATTGTTTGGGAGTGCGGACGAGTTGCATCGCCGCGTTATCTACATAGAGGTGAGATAGTTCGATATCGGGGTATTCTGAGGCGAGGGTAGAAATGCGATCGCGCCACAATTGCGACACCTCCAAAACATTCGCCTTATCCACCGAACACAGCCGCCCTTGACGCTTCTGGGACGTTTCAAATGCTACCCGCCCAATCCGGTCAATTTCCGATTCAGTGTATGCCATCGTATTCACGCCCCGCTTCTCCCCCGTTTCCGTGGTAAAAATGCCTTTGGGCTGACCGAAGTAAACGCCGCCTGTGAGTTCGCGCACCACCATAATATCAACCCCTTCCACCACCTCGCGCTTCAAGCTAGAAGCATCAATCAGTTGGGGCAAAATTTTGGCAGGGCGCAGGTTGGCAAACAGTTCCAAACCCGCCCGCAGCCCTAACAGTCCAGTTTCCGGGCGTTGCGGGCGGGGCAGACTATCCCATTTATAGCCGCCAATCGCCGCCAAAAGAACCGCCTCGCTATTGCGGCATTTTAAAAGCGTTTCCTCCGGTAAGGGGTTGCCCGTGGCATCAATCGCCGCCCCACCAATCAAGGCTTCTTGAAAATCAAACTGAAGATTGCACTGCTGACCAACGGCTTTGAGAACCTCCACCGCAACGGTCATAATTTCAGGGCCAATCCCATCACCAGGAAGCAATGTAATGCGGTAGTTATGAGTCATCGTAATTCCAGCAATTCCATTCACAGGCTATCGATCATACCTGGAAACTGGCGGACTCCGCGTTTAACAAAACTTGCCGCATCTGACGCAGATTTGCGGGTAACTCTAGCTGTAGCGCTTGTTGGATAAACATTCCTGGAATGGGAAAGTTGGGGGTACCCTTCTGAGTTACTCCGTTGCTGCTACCCCCAA
>JAAHGE010000426.1 GCA_010672635.1 Desertifilum sp. SIO1I2
CTCCAAATTTGGCGTATCTATCCCCAAAAACCGATCGAATAAATAGAAATCTGCGAAAATAGCCGAGAAATGCTGGCGATACCATTCCCGGTTTTCCGAAGTCACGCGTTTTCCGTCTAAATAAATCTCTCCGGCTTCGGGAATATATAACCCAGTAATCAACTTTGCTAGGGTAGACTTACCGCTACCATTTCCCCCGACAATAAACACCAGTTCTCCCGGTTGTAACTTTAAATCTACCGGGCCTAGGGTAAAATGGCTGTCCTCGCTTTCTCCCCTGTAGCGATGCGTCACCCCTTGTAAGGATAACGCTTGCCAAGTGTAATGAATATCAGTGGGAACCGAAACCTGTTCGGCGGAGTTGGCTAGCGATAACCCCAAAGACTGAATTTTCTCTAACGCAATACTGGCGCGGCTGAGAATGGGCAGTTGATTCACCAGCCGTTCCATCGGTAACATCAAATAGGTAAACGTGAGAACATATCCCGATAGCGTTTCGGCTGGCAGTTGCATAAACTGGGGTAGAGCAAACAACACGAAACCCACCGCAAAGAAAAAGATAAGTTTTCCCCAACTCGAAGTCACGGCGAATAGGGTTAAGCCATCGACGCTATAACGGCGAAACCTCCCGGCGGTGGGTTGTAAGTCTTCTTGTAAAAAGGCTTGTCTGCGCCAATAATGCAGCTTCAGTTCCTTGGTTCCTTCAGTAACGGTGCGAAAATTCGCGAATAAAATATCCTGCTGTTCCCTCGCCTTGGCTAACAGCCGCTTTCCCCGCCTCAACAACCAGCGACAGCTACCTAAAGCCACCACCGTCAGCAGACAAACCAGCACAAACACCCGAAACGATAGCCAGTTAATATAAGCCAAACAACCTGCAACTGTGGCTAAGTCAATGCAGAGAAACGGAACCAACCGAACCGCATCCGTTACCGCCTGTACGTCATCGGTTAGCGTCGCCATCAGTCGGGGTATCCCCAAAGCTTCTAGATGAGTTAACTCAGAGGCGAGTATCTGCTGAGATAGGGTAAGCCGCAATTGAAAAATGGCCTGCTGCGCTAACCGAATTAGCGTCATTTGCGAGATGATACTGGTGATTAAAGCAATTAAGGCAATCCCTGCAAACCCCCAAGCTGCCAGCCGCAAAGACTCCACCGAACCCTGACTCACTGCTAAACTGATAATGGCAATCAGACTGGCACTACTGATGCCACTGAGGAACCCGGTACTAATTGCGATCGCCAGCATACCCCAAGACGACCGCAACAGAAAAACAATCAACTGCATTTAGACGTTACCCGCTATCATGTGCGGTTAAGAGGGTAGATTGCATCTTACCCCAAACTCTGTAGGGCCTTTAACTGCGTGAGGAATTGTCCTGATGACAGGTACCTTAACCCCCCCCAACCCAGTCAGCAAACCCCAAACCCGCTATACTCCCCGCAACCTGCGCCGCATTCTTTGTGTCTTCCCTAAATACAGCCGTTCTTTTGGCACGTTTCATCACGCCTATCCCCTAATGCGGAACGTTCGCGCCTTTATGCCTCCCCAAGGCTTGCTGATAGTCGCCGCCTACTTACCCCAACAATGGGATATTCGGTTTATTGATGAAAATGTGCGTTCGGCAACAGCATCCGATTACCAATGGGCGGATATTGTGATTGTCAGCGGGATGCACATCCAACGCCCGCAAATGAATCAGATTAATGAACTCGCACACCAAGCCGGAAAACTCACCATTATTGGCGGTCCTTCGGTTTCCGGTTGTCCTGAATATTACCCTGATTTTGACATTGTTCACATCGGTGAATTGGGCGATGCGACGGATGCAATGATTGAATATATCGATTGTCATACCGAACGCCCCTCTCAACAAGTTCGCTTTGAAACTCAAGAACGCTTACCGCTAACTGAATTTCCCACGCCTGCCTATCATAAACTGGCGTTAGACCGCTATTTTCTAGCTAATATTCAATTTTCTAGCGGCTGTCCCTATCGTTGCGAATTCTGCGATATTCCAGAACTTTACGGGCAAAATCCCCGGATGAAAACGCCGCAACAAGTGCTTCAAGAACTTGATGCAATGCTAGAAGCGGGAAATCCAGGTGCAGTCTATTTTGTTGATGATAATTTTGTTGGAAATCGCCGCGCCGTCGCCGAACTTTTACCCCATTTAATCGATTGGCAAAAAAGCAATGGCTATCCGCTGCAATTTGCTTGCGAAGCCACGTTGAATTTGGCGCAAAGTCCCAAACTCTTAGAAATGATGCGGGAAGCTTATTTTTGTACAGTATTCTGTGGGATTGAAACGCCGGAACCGCAAGCTTTGAAGGCGATTTCTAAAGATCAAAACCTCAGCTTACCGATTTTAGATGCTGTCAAAACTCTCAACAAATACGGAATGGAGGTCGTTTCTGGAATTATTATCGGACTTGATACTGACACGCCAGAAACCGCCGATAATATCTTAGAATTTATCCGCTTATCCAACATTCCAATGTTGACAATCAACTTGCTTTATGCATTACCAAGAACTCCCCTATGGCGGCGTTTGGAAGCAGAAGGAAGGCTAATTTTAGATGAAAGCCGGGAATCCAATGTAGACTTTTTAATGCCTTACGAAGAAGTTGTGAACATGTGGCAGCGCTGTATTACGGAAGCCTACGATCCAGCCTTTTTATATCAGCGTTTTGCCTATCAGTGCGAATATACCTATCCTAACCGCATTAAAGTCCCCAATAGTCCGGCACGCGTCTCGAAGAAGAATATCCAAAAAGGCTTAACCATGTTAGGTAAAATCTTACTCAGGGTCGGCGTTTTTAGCAACTATCGCCAAACCTTCTGGCAAATGGCAAAACCGGCTTTAAAGAAAGGCAAAATTGAACAGGTGATTCACGTCGGTTTAGTCGCCCATCATTTAATTAAGTTTACTCAAGAATGCGCCAGAGGTGAAGAGTCTGCTTCCTTCTATTCTCAAAAGTTACGCAGAAGTTAGGTAGACTCCTCTCTTGCACCAGTTGTATTACCTGCCAGGGAATTCACTCCTGGGCTAGGTGTTGGGTTTCCTACGTCAACCCAACCTACTCCTGAGATATAAGGCTTTTGAAAACGGAGAGGGTGGGATTTGAACCCACGGTACCTTTCGGTACACTCGATTTCAAGTCGTTCATGACAGCGACTACAAGTATTGCTATACAAGAGTTTCAAATTTATAGTCAAAAAATATTCAACAATCATAGTCAATTCATAGTCAAATTGCCCTATAATCACCTCAGACAACCTTGATAACTCGATAAGCACTATGTACAGTCAAACACCATCCGGTAAGGCTTCTAAGGGTTCCTGCGGAGTTGAATCCTTTCAGGGACGGCTAAGGTTGCGTTTACCGCGTTCACTTTACGGAGGTAAGCAGAAATATCTAACACTTGGGATGGCTGATACTCCAGAGAATCGCAAGGCTGCTGAGGCTAAAGCCCGTCAGATTGAGTTAGACATCTTAGCTGATAACTTTGACCCAACATTGGCAAAGTATCGCCCCAAAACTCACCTAGCGGTTGTAGAGCCTACGGTTACACTTAAGAGCTTATGGAGCGACTATGTAAACGCTAAGAGTCCTAATTGGAGTCCTAGCTACATAGGCAATGAAATTGCTGCTGTAACAACCAAGATAGAAGCTATCCCAGTACAGGAAATTTCAGAAGCTACATCAGCACAAATTGAATCATGGGTCATTAAAAATTCATGTTCTGCTGATGCCGCTAAACGGTTACTAACACAGATAAGCTCTTGCTGTAATCATGCTGTTAAATCTCAGGTGATTAAGTCAAATCCTTTCGCTGACATGGCAAAAGAAATTAAGACTCATAAGGAACGAGCTAATGAAGAAGACGAGATTGACCCATTCACAAGGGAGGAAAGGGATTTAATCATTGAAGCTTTTGTTACCAATAAGTTTTCGCGCTACAAAAACATTAATGGTCGTAATAGCTCACACAGTCGCTACGCAAACTATATCCGTTTTATGTTTCTTACTGGATGCCGTCCTAGTGAGGCGCTAGGACTCCAATGGAGACATATCCATGCGGGCTTTATCTTATTCGAGCAATCGGTAGTGAAGTGCGGGAAGTCTGGATATATTTGTAAGTCAGGACTAAAAACCCAAAAAAGCCGTAGATTCCCTATCAATAAACAGTTAAGAGACTTGCTTGACGAAATGAGACTCAACAACCCGGAGGTAAGTTTGGACGCTGCATTATTCCCCGGAGAGCAAGAGGTTACTGGTTTTCCTCATGTTCTCAATACTCATAGTTTTCAGCAAGGCGCATGGGAAACAGTCTTGAAAAAGTTAGGTATTCGTTATCGCAAGCCTTATCAAACTCGTCATACGTTCATTACCCTTATTTCAAATGAAGGTTCTCTTAACGTGAAAGATGTGGCGAGGCTGTGTGGTACATCACCCAAAATGATTTACGAGCATTACTTAGGGAACAAGCGAGATTTATTTGTACCTGAACTCTAAAGTTTTTAGTCACACCAAGCTAAAGACGATTAACCAATAGGTATAAACACATAATGAAACCAGGTCAAAAGCCTGGTTTTTTTGTTGGGGTGAAAAATCAAAATAGGGGGTTAGAAGGGGCAAGAAGGTGGGTGAAGGTGTAGCACGTACCTTAATAATCGACTGGCATATACCGGGGTAGCTCTTGCCTTTTCTAGGAGCCTCTAGTTGTAGGTTAACGATAGCGCTATGCTTCATTTTTCAGGTTCGAGGTTTTCACCCCATCCTACCGA
>JAAHGE010000427.1 GCA_010672635.1 Desertifilum sp. SIO1I2
TCTTCTTGATTGTCTAAACGATAGCGAATGCGACTGCCAATCGATAGCGACAGCATTTCAAGAAGCGTTTCCCGTTTACTTCTTACTTTTTGGGCTAGATGATACGGGCAGCATTATTAGTATCTCTCGACCTTCTAGCGTAGCGATCTCGCCCCTTCAGTCGGTGCAAAAGTCAGCCAGTTCTCTTGATGCCAACGAGGAAGGGAAATCAGCCATCTTCAAACAAGAGGTGATTCCCAATGGAGGGTCCTTAACGATTCCCCAGGCGCTGAACTCAGTGGAATGGGCGATCGCAGGTCCAACGGGTTTAGCAGAAACGCTGTTAATTTTCAGTATTGCACCCTTTGGAAATACGCTCGATACGCTGAAAATTGCCAAGTCTTCCACAACAGGCGAAGATAAATCAGCCGGAACCTTGCTTAATCCTCTAGAAGTGGCGCAGTGCGTGCTACAAGATTTACAGGATGCCAGCGAAAAGCGATCGCCCTCACTAACCACCTCAGCCGATGCCTATGCGTTGGATACCCAAGCTTGGGCAACGTTACGCTTTATCTACCGCGTGGTTTAAACCCATCCACTTCCTCAAGGTTTCGGCTACTCTTTAACCATAGGCTATCTCAGCAAAAGGTCTCTTGATGAAGATTAGTAATCGGGTTGCACTGGTGCTTTCTATCCTGCTTGTCTCAGGCACCCGCGTAACAGCATCGCCCCTAGTCAACGCAAGTTCTCCACCGGAGTCTCTAGAGAATTGGATGGCTCAAGCGCCAATTCTAGCTGAAAATGAATTAAGCGAACCGTTGGTCAATCAGATTGAAGATCGGGTCAATCGGATTTTGTTACGCCATGCGCTCTCGTTAAATGCGTTGTTGGTGGCGTTTATTGGCTTATTTTTGGCAGTGGCGGGGACTTCCCTGTGGTTCCAATTCTACAAGCTGCGCCAGCAGACCGATCGCCATCAGCAGGAGTTGGAAAGTTTTCAAGCTGATGCTATTGCTCATATTAAAGAGGCGATCGCCGAAGCGGAAGGAGTTCTCGCCACCATTGACGAACGAGTGATTTACAGCGAACAGGTGATTCAGCAAGCGCGGATGGATTCGCTGATCGAGATGAAGGCGGTAGCCGATCAAACGCAGGCTGCTAGAGATCAAATCTATCAAAAGCTGGCTGAGTTTTTACCGCGCTTAACCCAGTTTGCGAATACTCAGGCGGCTGCACCCCAAAGCGCACCAGCTACACCCCAAAGCGCGCCCGCCCAGACCACTTCGCATCAATCGTTCACGCTGACGGCTGTAGACTACCTCAAGCAAGGGGATGTGTTATTTTTGGAGACTCGCTACCTAGAAGCGGTTAACTTCTACGATAAGGCGATTCAAACTCAACCGAATTTCCCGGAAGCCTGGAATAATCGGGGAGGAGCGCTGACAAAGCTTCAGAAATATGAAGAGGCGATCGCCTCTTACGATCGGGCCATTCAACTCAAGCCTGACTTTCCCCAAGCTTGGAATAATCGCGGGGGAACGTTTGTTAAGTTACACCAACTCGATGCGGCGATTCAATCCTATCAAAAAGCGGTAGCCCTTAAAGAAGATGACCCGTTGATTTGGTTAAATTTAGGGAATGCTCTGCTGAAATGCCAGCGCCTAGAAGAGGCGGTTGCTGCCTACGATCGCGCTATTCACTACCGCACGGACGATTCTTTGATTTGGTACAATCGCGGCAATGCGCTTGCGAAGCTAAAGCGTCATGAAGCGGCGTTGAACTCCTACGATCAGGCGTTGCAGATTAAGCCAGAAGATGGCGAGGTTTGGTACGCGCGCGGTTTTGTCTTCTATGAGATGCAGCAGTACGAAGAAGCGCTAGCTTGTTATGAAAAGTCGCTGCAACATTTCCCGGAAAAGCCGGATGCCTGGAATAATCGAGGGAATACCTTAGAGCGGTTGCAGCGCTATGGGGAAGCCGTCGCATCTTACGAGCAAGCCATTGAGTTGCAGCCTAATAAGTACGAATCCTGGGATAATCGGGGCTATACCCTAGCTAAGTTGGGACGGTACTCAGAGGCGATCGCATCTTTCGATCGGGCGCTCAAAATTAAGCCCGATCACGCTAACGCCTATTACAACAAAGCGTTTTGTTACGCTAACCAAGGAGATATTAAAGCGTCTTTAACCAATCTCCATCGCGCCATTAAACTTAATTCTTTCTACCGAGAAGTGGCAAAAACAGACCCCGATCTCGATCGCATTCGCAACCATCAGGTATTCCATCGCCTCGTCGGTGGCGAGTTCTCGGTGACGAGTTAAGTGTAACTAAATCTTAAATTGTGCGTCTCTTTTAGAGAAAATTGAATAAAAACGGCTATGAATAATACAGAAATACTTACTTGTTTCTGTATTCGATAGAGGGTCCTTGAGGAGTTAAATCATGAATCCAATTATTAGCCTATTAATTGCTTGGATTGTCACAACCGTTAGCTTAATCATTATTTCTAAGTTACCTTTAGGAATAGAAATTGATACCTTCAAGAAGGCATTGGTTTCTGCTGCTGTGTTTGGTATTCTCAATGGGGTTTTGCAACTTCTTTTTACCCTTCCCAATCTGCTGACGTTTGGCTTGTTTTTTGGGTTGTTTTCCTTCATTATCAATATCATCGCCTTTGGACTAGCGGCCAAGCTAGTTGTAGGATTTCGTCTAAACTGGGGAATTTGGAGCGCTGTTATTGGAGCTATTGCGCTGAGTGTCATCAACAGTTTGATTTTTCAACTGATTGCAAGACTATAAAATTGTTCTGTGTTTTTCAGTAACAATCTTCAAAGCGAGGGGTACAGTCTAGCCCCTTCAACCCAATGTAGAATAAAGACAACCTTAAAAGGATGTTTGAAAAGTCTGAATATCAAGAACAATACCTGTAAGATCCCCCTAGTTTTCCTTGAAAATGGCTATTTTTGCAGGAAGATTCAGGAGGATCTCTGAACGCTCAGTAAAACAGGTTCAACCGTTGAAAGTATCCTCTAAGATGCCTCAATTCTTCAAGCAGGGACTTCTACCTTTTGAGTTCCGGCTAAACCAAAAGCGGCATGAATGGCTTGTAAAGCTTTGACGCCTTCTTCTTGAGCAACTACACAGCTAATTTTAATCTCCGAAGTAGCGATCATTTGAATATTAATTTGGTGTTGGGCGAGGGCTGCAAACATTAGGGCGGCGACTCCCGGATGACCGACCATTCCCGTCCCCACAGCGCTGACTTTGGCGATCGCAATATCCACCACAATTTCGCCCCAACCCCACTCTGAAGCCAGCGTTTCCAAAGCTTTACGGGCATCTTCCGCATCGGCTTGGGCTACTGTAAAGGCAATATCGCGAGTTGCCAACCCATTAATCACCCGACAACGTTGAGATTGGATAATCATATCCACGCTAATATTATGCTTGGCTAGCAGTTGAAAAAGTTGCGCTGCCATTCCCGGCCGGTCGGGAACTTGGCGGATCGCTAACCGGGCTTGATTTAAGTCTAAAGCCACGCCGCGCACGGGATAGGCATCTTCAGCAGCGGGCGCGAGATGGTTAGTGAGTGGAGAGCTATTGACCTGGAACTGTTCGCAGAGGGTTTGAACGGCGCGATCGCACATCGCTGCATCCACCACGCAACTCACCTTCACTTCCGAAGTCGAAATCATCTGAATATTAATCCCTGCATCGGATAGGGCGGTAAACATCTGCGCCGCTACCCCAGGTCGGCCGATCATCCCCGCGCCAGCGATACTAATTTTGGCGATCGCGCTATCCACCATCACCTCAGAATCCGTAAACTGAGGATGAGCGCCCAAAGCCGGTAAAATCGCCGCCGCCACCGCCTCCGCCCGACTGACAGAAGCCGCCGTTACCGTAAACCCAATATCATTCGTATTACCTTCGTGAATCGACTGGATAATCAAATCCACATCTAAATCTTGGCGTCCAATTTCCCCAAACAGCTTCGCCGCCACCCCAGGGCGATCCGGTACCCGCAGCAGCGACACCTTCGCCTGATCGGTGTCAAATTCCACCGCATCCACGGGATGAACTAACTCTAAACCTTCCAAGGGGCGAGGAAAAGGCGTCGGCGAAATCACCCGCGTTCCCGGATCGTCCGTCCAACTGGATTTAACAATCAACGGAATCCCGTAGTTCCGGGCAATTTCCACCGCGCGGGGATGGAGAACCTTTGCTCCTAAACTAGCCAACTCCAACATCTCATCGCAGGTAATTTCCGCCATCAGTTGCGCCTCTGGCACCAAGCGCGGATCGGCAGTGAGAATGCCGGGAACATCGGTATAAATCTCGCAGCAACTCGCCTTCAGTGCGGCAGCAAGGGCAACGGCAGAGGTATCCGATCCCCCCCGTCCCAGGGTGGTAATCTCCATGTCCTCGGTGCTAGCAATGCCCTGAAAACCAGCAACAACGACGACCTTCCCCTCTTCTAGGTGGCGTTCTAGCCGTTCTGTGGCAATTCGCAAAATCCGGGCGCGGCTGTGTTCGGCTTCGGTGACAATACCCACTTGTGCCCCCGTTAAGGAAATTGCAGGCTGTCCGAGTTCTTGCAACGCCATGCTCAATAGCGCGATCGAGACTTGTTCGCCCGTGGAGAGCAACATATCCATTTCTCGACGGCTAGGGTTAGCTGAGATTTGTTTGGCCAATGCCACTAAACCATCAGTGGTTTTCCCCATCGCCGAACCGCTATCCCTTTATCTTGAATCTGCTGGCGTTCTCGTTGCAACCACCAAGCATACTCCAGGCTA
>JAAHGE010000428.1 GCA_010672635.1 Desertifilum sp. SIO1I2
TAGAGTGCTTTGCCCTAGAGTGCTGTTCTGCTAGCTTCCGCGTCGCGGTGTGCTGATTAGGTTTCTAGAACAATAACCGCTTTATCTTCATTTCCCCAACTCCCAAACCCCTCTTCTTCCCCCCATCCTCCCACCTCCCACCTCCCCATCCCCCCACCCTCTTTCCTCCTATGCCAAAACCCCGCAACCTAGAAGGCTACGGGGCTAAGTTCTATCGGAATTTGGTGGCGGGGAGCGGATTTGAACCACTGACCTTCGGGTTATGAGCCCGACGAGCTACCAGACTGCTCTACCCCGCGTCGGCTTTTCTAGTATAAACCCAAGTTCCTAAAAAGTGCAACCCCTAAAGCCCACTTTTTTTGAAAAAAGCCCTAAATGCTTACAGCAAAGACAATTCGCCGATTACCTCTAATCGCTTATAGCGGTCTAGGGTCATATAGGTTTCTGAGAGGGATTCTGCCACGTCTGGAGCGATCCAGCCCATCTGTTTAAGCAAGTGAATAGCAACCGCGTGCTTGGCGCGTTTAGAGCCATCTAGGGCTTTAATGGCGAGTCCCATCCCTTCACCGACTCGGCTAATGGCTTGAACGCCTTCTGCACCCCCTTTACTCACCAACTCGCCACTACTGAGGCGCATCAACTCAGTGTCAAAGGCACCCTCTCCTGCAATAAGATGAGGGTGATGGCTCATAGCACGGACAATGCGTTCCATATCTAGAGTTTCGCCAGAGGCCAGTTGCGCGTAGAGAGAGGCAATTTGTCCGAGTTGCATGACGTAGGTAGGTGCGCCGCAGTCATCGCGGGCGCTGATGAATTCTTCCCCCGGCATTTTCAACAATTCAGCGATTTTGCTTAAAATCAGTTGTTGAACGGGGTGCTTGCGCCGCAGGTAACTTTCTGTGGGCCAATTGCATTGCTGACAAACGGCTAGCATTCCGGCATGTTTGCCCGAACAGTTATGTTGCAAGCGGCTATGTCTACCTTCCGGGACGGGACATTGCAAGGCAGTAGGATCGATGTCGCAACGCCACAGCACGTTAAACACCTGGCGGGCGTGTTCGGTGGTACCTTGGTGGGAACTGCAAATAATCGCTAAGTCGCGATCGCTTAAATCGTAGCGCTCTAACACCCCCGTTTTGGTGACAGCCAGGGCTTGGAAGGGTTTGAGGGAGGAACGAGCAAAGGTTGCTGTTTCAGCACTTCCCGCAACCGATAAAACGCGCCCGCGATCGTCGCAGACAACCGCTTCAACGTGGTGAACGGATTCAATAATTCCTTCTCGGAGCAGCCTAACTTCTAATTCTGCTGCTTGAGTGCGTTTTCCCCTCGTCATATTAATTACTAATGGTTTTAAGTTGAATAAATCGTTAGGGCAAGCAATACCAAACTAAACCCCCAAAGCAAAAACTACAGGCTAACCCTGCAAACGTCCTTCGCAGGCGTTTGAGGATGGGTTGAATTTGGTAAGTCGCAATTAAGCGGTCTTGGGTTAGGACTTCAGGGGTTTTCGTCCAGATTTGTCCATCATACCAGCCGGATTCTTCATAACAGATGGCGGGGCGATTGAGGCGATCGCTTACGTAAGCCCATCCGAGGTAAAGTTGCAATAACACTAGGGCAAGCAGAACATTCGCACCTGCCCCTCCCCACAGGAAAAATGACACCGGATGCTTGGCAATGGGAAAGCTAGACGCTGCAACCGGCCCGGAAATTAACCAACTCAGACTCCAAATACAGGTGAGTTTGGCAATATAACGTTTCCAACCGAGGGTTCCCCAGCTAAAAAACCAAGATTCGCTGAGGGTTTTGTATTCATTGAGTGGCTGTTGTTCCGATGGAACGGGGCAAGCGGAAACCGAGGACTCCATCATGATACTGAGGGTTATGAGTTGGCAAGGCTGGTATATTCAATCCGTTCTGCGTGACCCCAGAAGGCTTCTAAATTATAGAACTGACGTTCTTGGGGCATAAAGATATGAACAATGACTTCGCCGTAGTCGTGCAAAATCCAACTGCCTTCGGCTTTCCCCTCGGTTCGTAGAGGGAAGCGCTGCCAATCTTCTTCAACTTTATCTTCAATCGAACGCGCGATCGCCCGCACCTGGACGTTAGAAAATCCCGTAACTAAGACAAAGTAATCGGCCAGGTAGGAAACTTCAGACACGTTCAGTAGAATAATATCCGAGCCTTTGCGATCGTCGGCTGCCTCTGCAATGGTTAAGGCTAATCGCTTGCTCTGTTCTAAGCTAAGGCTGTCAGGTTGCTGGATCTCTGTTGGGGCAACAGAGGAAGAAGAAATCGGAATG
The DNA here is from genome assembly GCA_010672635.1 of Desertifilum sp. SIO1I2. Lineage (GTDB taxonomy): Bacteria > Cyanobacteriota > Cyanobacteriia > Cyanobacteriales > Desertifilaceae > Desertifilum. The sequence continues at coordinate 2,307 of JAAHGE010000428.1, forward strand.
GGGGAGTAATCAGTCATGCAAAGGTATCTTTTAAAAGGACAGTTAAAGCGGAAAACTTAGGCGATTCGTAGCCGGAAGCGCGCTAAGCTGAAAGGGAATCTGACCGGTCAGAAGCGGGTCTGCCAGCCTGTTGTAAAAACCAGTTGCGCGTTAAAAGGGTGCGCGGATGGATAGAACGGCGCGTTTCAAGTAAATAGCGCATGGAATAATCGCAGGTGAGCCAGACTGCTTGAGCCAAGTTTTGCTGGCTGGCGTGTCGCAACTGCTCTAACTCTGAGGTATTGCCCCGACCGGGTTCTAGGGTATCTGCCAGAAAGACAACGCAGCTTAGGGGACTCATGCCGGGACGACCCAAGGTATGATTGGCGATCGCCTCGATCACTTCTGGATCGTCAATCCCGAATTCCTGGGTTGCCACAATAGCACCCACCTCCGCATGTAAGAGATGGGGATGGAGACGATCGACCGGATCGATCGCGATCTCGGCTGCTTGAGCGATCTGCAATAACCGTTGCGGTTTAAAGTATTTAGCCAGATCGTGTAAAAGTCCAGCTTGAGCTGCCTTAGAGGGGTCTAAATCATGGCGGCGAGCTAGTTCAATCGACATCTGCTCGACTCTCAAAATATGTTGAATTCGAGATTCGGGCACGTTTTGAGCCAACCACGCCAGGACGGCTTCGCGTAAAGAACCATTGGGGCAGTCGCGCATTGACAGAGGCAAACTCCTAAGTATTGCTATTATCGGGACTAGCCGATAATTTCGATCTTAGCTTACGCGCCCCTATCTGCTTCAGATGCGATCGCCCCGCTTGCAATTTTCAGCGCGAAGAATCTCCCGGAAGTTCGCTACCCAATTCAGGAAGCGGCTGCCTCTGAGGTTGGCGACGCTTGGTTAAACTCATAAACAAGTTTTCGTATTGATTGAGCGCTTGTTCCAAAGAATAATGCTCTAAAGCGTAGCGCCGACCTTGTTCGCCCAAATGCTTCACCTTTTGGGGATCGCGATAAAGCGCTAACACCTGTTCGGCAAGGGCTTGCGGATCTTCCGGCGGGACAATTGCGCCTCCACCGCTTTCTCGAATTCCTCGCGCTGCGGTTCCATCTAAAGGCACTGACGCAATAATGGCGCGTCCGCTAGCCAAGAGTAAAGGAATTTTAGAGGGCATGTTAAACGACGTGACGCGGTGCTTTTGCACGACTAACCCCACATCAGCGGCTGCAAGCATTTCGGGCAACTGAGCGCGAGGTTGAAATGGCAGGAGCAAGACATTGGTCGCTTTTAAGTTTTGGCAATCTTGCTCTAATCCTCGTAAAGCAATCGATTCTCCCACAATCACAAACACAATATCTTGATATTCGCGCAAACTGGCTGCGGCTTTAATGACCGTTTGCAACCCTTGGGTTAAGGCAATATTGCCAGAGTAAAGAACGACAAACTTGCCTTCAAGATGATAAGTTTTCCGAAAAGAATTATTTTCTTGAGGCAGGGGACGGATAAAGTTTACATCCACCCAATTCGGAATGCAGACAATTTTGTCAGGCGATACGCCCTGAGAAATTAATTTATCTTTAAACCCCTCGGCAATCACGCTGACTTTACTAGAAGTTTTGTAGGCAAACCGTTCGAGAGCATCAACCGCCCAACTCAGCCAACTCCCTTTTTTGAGCAGTTTCACGCGCACGGCTGCTTCTGAAACAATATCTTGAACGTTCAGAACGATCGGACATCCTCGCAACCAACCGAACAGCGCCACAGGAACGCACACGGGGAGGGGAGGAACGGTGACAAACACCACATCTGGTCGCCAGCCGCGATAAGCTTGCAGAAAACTAGAACAGACAAAACTGCCATCGAGTAAAAAACGATCGAGCAGGGTAGGATGAGGCCCGCGAACGCGAACATAACTGCGCTGAATCGTCACGTTATTTCTTTCTTCAGTCAGATAAAATTTGCCTTTATATTCCTCGTAAATTTGTCGTTGAGGATAATTAGGCATTCCGGTAACAACTCTGACTTGGTGCCCTCGCCTTACCAAATTCTCTGCCAATTCGGTCATTAAAGGAGCAATGCCGATTGGCTCTGGATAGTAGTTGTACGAATAAATCAAAATACGCATAATCGCTTCGGTAAGTTGGGTAAAGATGGCATTCAATCACCAGGCAAAGGCGCAAGTTAGAGGAGTCATGAAGAACGAATTTCCATTCTTAAGGTTCCCAAAACGATTATGGCTCAACCAGGGAATTGCAGGTACAGGCCAACTCTTTTGGGTCTCGGTAGAGAATAATCTACAATGGGGAGTTCGGTGGGTAGGCGGATACCTTAGGATTGCGTGTAAACAGCAAGATCGATATTCCCTTCTTTTCAAAATACAGACCATTTCCTCTCGATCCGGCTAGGTTCTTCACCGATTGCACCTAGAAAAGCAAACGTTTGAGCAACAGCCTGTGGAGACAAACAGGTTGAGGCTAGAT
>JAAHGE010000429.1 GCA_010672635.1 Desertifilum sp. SIO1I2
TGCATCTTGATAAACTTCTGGAATGGCAGAACCAGGTAAGATATCGTGAAACTGGTTAAAAAGGACTTTTTTCCAAGCTTGCTCAATCGCTAATTTAGGGTAGGTTTGACCTAGAATGAGCGTGGCAATAGATGACCAGAGTTCAGCTTGATATAAAAGTTGTTCGCAATTTCGGTTAAACTGTTTTTGATCGGCATGGGATGTATAGCAGCCGCGATGAAATTCTAGATATAACTCATCTTGCCAGATGGGAAACTCTCCAGGCGTTTTTGTCAGCGTTTCTAGGTATTGTTCGGCTGTGGTGAAATGGGTTTTAGGAAAGAAAGGCGAGGTTTGCCAGCGTTGGGCAATTTCTAGCATATCGCGAGTAGGGCCGCCGCCGCGATCGCCTACCCCAAATAACCACAGTGCATCCTTCAAATGGGTTTGGCTTTGCCACTCTACGGCATAATTTCCCATTTTAACGGGATCGATGCCTTCACCGATGGGAGCGGACATTAAACTGAGAATTTGGGAACCTTCTGGAGAACGCCACCAAAAGACTTGATGGGGAAATAGGGTAGTATCGTTCCAACGTAATTTTTGGGTGACAAAATACTCAATTTGTCCGAGTTTAAGAAGTTGGGGAAGTTGCCAGCAAAAACCAAAGCTATCGGGTAGCCATGCTATTTTACTCACCTGTCCAAACTTTGTTAGACAATAGTGTTGACCGTAGAGAATTTGACGCGCCAGAGATTCACCGCTGAGGGTATTGAGTTCGGGTTCTACCCATAAGCCACCCACAACTTCCCAATTTCCGGCTTGAATCAAACTTTGGATCGTCTCAAATAGATCGGGGCGATGTTGTTCGATCCAGTCATAAAGGGCGGGGGTAGAATGACAGAAGGTAAGCTTGGGAAACTCTTTTTGCAGCTTAATCACCGAGTTAAAGGTTCGCAGAGCCGCATCCCAAGTTTCTGCAACGGGCCACAACCATGCTAAGTCTAAATGAGCGTGACCGAGTAGCGCCAGATCGGGAAGTTTACCGTTTTCTCCAATGTTCCAATTCGCTTGAATTAGAGTTTGGCGGAGGTTTTGTAACGCTTGCAGGAACTCAGCGCGATCGCGCGTCCTTGCTAGGCTAAGACGATCGAGAACATCTGAGAATTGGGGGAGTTGTTCGGGGGCAAAGGTTTGGAGATACTGAAACAGAACAGTTAATTCATCGGCGACAAACCCCGGATCGATACCTGTAGGGGATTCATAGAGACATTGCGATCGCACTAACGCTCCATCATCATGTCCGGGACTGACTAAACGCAAGGCCACATCAAAACATTCCCCCGCACTTACCCCCCGACTCAGTAAGATCCGCGTCGAACTATCAAACAAATCGCCTTCCTGAACGAGCTGACCGTTAACATAAACTTGGGTAAATTCCGACCACCACGTTAACCCAAGCCGCAACATTAACCCAGAAACAGGATATCCCTGCAACGCTGGCGGAACGAGCAAACGTTGTCCTAACCACAGAACTTGCGAACCTTTGGGCCAAGCAATATGATTTCGAGTATTGAGCGGTAGTGACTTCCAGTTTGACCAAGTTGCCGCAGCCGTTGCCGCCTGGGGAGGTAAATTGCCTAAATAAGCTTGCCAACGCGCTTGGACATTGACTTGACTCAATTGACGTAATTGCTCAATTGTGGCGGTGATTTTGGAGATTTCCACGTTTTTCGTCCTGGAAGCGATCCGCTTTTCGATAGAATCAGGGAAATTACGAGTTTTTGAACGAACTAAAACTCATTTTTTGCACTCATAACATCTTAGACTCATGACTTCCGGCGGTCGCTATCAAAGCAGGTTCCTGAATTTTCTCCATCGGCAGTCTCTCCGACTGATGGATCGTAGCGATCGCGCTTGGCGTCACCTTAAGGTTGCCACAGAATGGGCTGCTCAAGCCGCCCTCTACCCCATTTACCTGCTGCTGCAAACCACGCAACTGGCTGGAAAGCAACTGCAACAAGCCGTGCAGCAAACCCTACCCCGCCTGCAAGCTGGAACAGAACCCTCAACCCCCACCCCCGATACCCCGATTGAATCGGTTCTGCAAACGGCCAAAGATTTGACTGTCCCTCAAGAACCGCTAGAATTTCCCACCTTAGATTCAGACTCCAGTGTCGTTCCTTCCTTACCGAAATATTGGGATTTTGTCGTTCCCCCTCCCCCTGGGGAATTAACCTCCACGAATGCTCAAGAAATAACACCAAATCCCTCTCCCTCAGCACTAACGCCCCCTTCTCGCCGCATTCAAGGGGTGGCTAGCCTCTTAGAAAACCGCAAATTAGTTTTAGTCAACGTCGAGAACCAAATTCTCGATCTCCTCAGCAACGAACAACAAGCCAAACTCAACCAGCGCATTATCTGGGAAATTGCCAACTACTACCGCTACCAGCGCCAACGCTCTTTTGCCCAGCGCAAAGCCTTACGCCTGCGGGGTTTAGCCCAACGTCAGGGGGTGCTGCCTCCGGTTCGCTGGTTTTGGCAAGCAATGGACTGGGTGCAAACCGGGCCAATTGCCAGTACCCTCAACTTATTCGGCGAATCGACATTACTGCCTGCTTCTCCACCCCAACCCGGAGGCGAACCTTCCTCGCTTCCCTTTCCCGATAGTTTTTTGACTCAGTTAGATCGGGCAATGGTCGAGATCGAACAGGGAAAACTGGCACCTGTGGCAGAATGGGGCAGCGTTGGCGATCGCCTCCCTCCCAATTTTGGGCAGCGCACCCAGCAACTTGTCAATTGGGTGAAAGCGCGATTTTTCGGTGGGTTGCAGAAAATGCCCCCTCCTCCTCCCCCGGCGAGCGATCGCGATCTCATTTGGGAACCTCCCTCGCAGTTCGATCCGTTCCTGTACGATCCGTGGGATGAGCCACCCAGTACCCTAACCCCCGTACAAAATCGGATGGCATCGCCTCCACCCCCTGCCCAACCGAAAACGCAAAGATTCCAGTTAGAAGCATTGCTGCAAGCCGCAGTGGACTATTTCTTTGGTTCTCGCACTTCCCATGCTGCTGTTGCCAACCAGGAGGCGCAAGACTGGCTAGAAGCCGCCAGCAATACTCAAATGAACCGCCAACAAGGATTATTACCGCCCGAAAAGCGATCGCGCCACTACGTTGAATTATCCAAACCTACCTCCCCAGAACTAGAACATTGGCTCACCCTTAGCGACTTGTTTGGGGAAACCGAACCCTCCTCTCCCCCCATCCGGGATTTCTCGCAGTTCCCTTTAACCGAAACAATACCGACGCCACCGCCCGCTTTACCGACTGCCCCCGCATCTCCCCTAACCCTTGAAACGGCTCAAACCTCTTTAATTCGCCGTTCTTTTCAGGCAATTCGCCAGCGCTTGCAGCCTTCTGTGGAAGGACGCCCCGTTCCCCCACCACCGTCCCTTGTCACCACTCCGCACGCGCGTCCCTCTCGCACTCTCAGCGCCCCCCCTCAGACGGAAGCGGCCCCCATTCACCCCCCCCGCCAAGCACAAGTCCAATCTGCTGTAGAAAATCCGCCGATTAAGCGCACCACCCACGCACCAGAAGCGAATCCTGATTGGATTGAAACGCCTGCTAAGTCGGTAGGTTACGTTCAAACTCCCTTAGAAAGGTTATTAGAGACCCTCGACCGGCTGATGTTCAAGCTGGAAACCTGGTTAGGTAAAATTTGGCAAGAACTGCGGCATCTTGTGAAGTCACTGTTTTAGAGTTATTTCAATCCAACAACCATCGAATCGGGCCCGGCTAGATGTTCGACCCGCAACTCGCGGAATCCCACCTCCCGCATCCATTGACAGCAGTCTGTCCCGGTATAGTCGAAGCCTCCTGGTGTTTCGAGCAGCATATTGATGCTCATCAGCAATCCAAAGGTGTTTTGCCGTCGTTCGTCGTCAATAAGGGCTTCGTAAATAATTAAAGCACCACCGTCAGGCAGTGCTGCAAAGGCTTTTTGCAGGAGCAGTTGTTTTTCTTCTAAGTTCCAGTCATGCAGAACATGGCCCATCACCAGGACATCTGCTGAGGGCAATGGATCTTTGAAGAAGTTGCCGGGATAGAAGCGCAGTCGGTCGCTCAAGCCCTGCTGTTGAACGTATTTTTCAAAGATTGGAGCAACGGGGGGGAGGTCAAAATTACCGCCCGTGAGGTGGGCGTGTTGGGACGCCACTTGAACGGACATCCCTCCTTGTGCCCCACCGATATCCATAAAGGTTTGATAGTGGTGCCAGGGGAACTTCTGGGCGATAATGCTGGCTGCTCTCATGCTGAGGCTGGTCATCGCGCTGAGAAACCTTTCTAGGCGCTGGGGGTCGGCGTATAAATGCTCAAAGGGGTTGCCCTCACCTTTGGCTCCGCTTTGCGGTTGGCCGGTCTGCAATCCTTCTGTGAGGGAACCCCAGAAGCTATAGACATGAGCATTCGCCATTTCTAGCAGTCCGCCGATATAGGAGGGTTTGGCACGGTCGAGAAATTGGTCGGTTTCTGGGGTGTTGGAATAGCGCCCTTCAGGATCTCGTTCCAGTAGGTTTAACGAGACGAGCGCGTCTAGGAAATCGCGTACGCTGCGAGGATGGAGATTGAGGCGATCGCGAACGACTTCGAAAGGGAGCGGTTCTTTTGCCAGTTCGGTAAACAGCCCGATTTCTACAGCGCTGAGTAGCGTTTTTGAAGCCCAGAAGCCTAAACCGACTTGCATGATGCGGTCGGGTGTAATTGGTAAATTCATGGA
>JAAHGE010000043.1 GCA_010672635.1 Desertifilum sp. SIO1I2
AGCAGCACACACATGCTGACTCTAGACCTTTTCACTGCGACCATGGCACCTCCAAGGAGTCTGACACTGTGACAGCGTCACACTCCTTGGAGGTGCAGTTTTTGTTTAATTATCACACAAAAGACTGAATAGAGGTCACTAAATTTAAGGGATGCGATCGTCAAAACGGCTGATTTAAATTAGGCTTTTTTGGTGTTTCAATCACTTAGAACTTCTCCGAGCGATCGCATCATAGAAGTATAAAACTTCACATTGTGTAGGGTGTAGGTCAATGTCGAATTTGTCGCTATATACGTTAGCATTTGCGTCTCAAGGTCAAACGGTGGCTGAGTTAGTGTTTCAAGTGTGTCGAACTGGGACAATTGATTACCACCATCGTCAGTTATTACGGTCTTTTTTGTTACAGGAACACCTAACAGAAGAGGATCATACTGCCATCGACCGCTTGCTCTATGCCGTACGCCGAGGCTGGCTACAGATGGTAGATGAATAGTCCTTGATTATGAATCGATCGAGCCAGGCTATTTGACTCAAACGATACTTTTTAGGAATCAGTTTATATTTGATTTTTCCTAAATTTAATTTAAGAAATTGGGAAACTCTAATTTAGAAAAATTCCCAAATTCAAAACACAAAAAATCCCTCATGAAGAGGGATTAGCACTCTTTTCCTCAACGAGCGTGCAATGGCTAAAATCCCCACTGAGCGCGTTCTCTATCTTTAAAGCAAATAGAGTAACGTAAACAGCACGATCCACACCACATCAACAAAGTGCCAGTAAAGCTCGGCGGCTTCCACGCCAAAATGATGCTCGCTATTATAGTGGTCGGCTTTGCGCGATCGCCACAGGACGCCCAAAATCAGGAGCAGTCCAAATAAAACGTGCAAGCCGTGGAATCCGGTTAAGACGTAAAAGGTACTCGCGAATAGGTTGCTTTTCAGTCCAAAGGGAAGGTGAAAATACTCATAAATCTGACCGCAGAGGAACACCGCCCCCATCAGCGCCGTTGCGCCAAACCAAATCCGCAACCCGGCTTGGTTATTTTTCTTAATGGCGCTATCCCCTTGGTGCAGCACAAAGCTACTCGCAATCAGAATCAGCGTATTAATTCCCGGAAGCAAGAGTTCGAGTTCCGATTCTCCTTCCGGACGCCAATCGGGGGTATTGAGCTTAAATGTTAAGTAAGCAGCAAACAAGCCCAAGAAGATCATCGATTCTGCGATCAAAAACATAATCACCCCGAAAATGCGATGATCGGGATGCTCTCCATGATGACCGGATGCGATCGCTTCTGTCTGATAATTCAGAGCTGTTTGACCAGAGTCAACCGTTGAACCTTGCATGAATTTATTGTCCTCTATCCATTGACCAACAAAGGGGGGTAACGTCAGTTGCCCCGATGCGACAACTGACGCCAACGTTTAACCCGGATTTGCATTCACTTCGGCTAAGAGTTCTTCGACAGACTTATCTTCCCCAGATTGGAGAAGATCCGTGCCATAGTCGTAAGGACCCGACCATAAAACCGGTTCATCGTAGAAGTTTTCCACCGGAGGCGGAGAAGCCGTTTGCCATTCCAACGTTAACGCCTGCCAAGGATTACCTGTGGCTTTGGTGCCGTATATCCAACTCCAAACCGCATTAATAATAAATGGAATGGTAGAAACCGCCAGGATATAAGAACCAATGGTACAGACCAAATTGATGGTTGCAAACTCCGGATCGTATTCTGCAACCCGGCGCGGCATCCCTTGCAAGCCTAACCAGTGCATCGGCAAGAAGCACATATTAAAGCCGACTAGCGTTAGCACAAAGTGAATTTTTCCCCAGGTTTCATTGAGCATCCGTCCCGTCATTTTGGGGAACCAGTGGTAGAGTCCCGAATAAATTCCGAACATGCTGCCACCGAACAGGACGTAGTGCAGGTGAGCCACCACAAAGTAAGTATCGTGGACGTGGATATCAAAGGGAACTGAAGCGACCATAATCCCTGACAAACCGCCAATCACAAACATGGAAACAAAACCCATGCCAAAGAGCAAAGCGCTGTTGAGTCGGAGTTTACCGCCCCACAGAGTTGCCAACCAACTAAAGACCTTAATGCCCGTGGGTACGGCAATGATCATCGTAGTGATCATGAAAAACATCCGCAACCAAGCAGGCGTGCCGCTGGTGAACATGTGGTGCGCCCAAACGATTAAGCCCAAAAAGCTAATCGCTAGACTAGAGTATGCGATCGCCTTATAACCAAAAATCGGTTTGCGGGCGTGAACGGGCAGAATCTCCGAAATCATCCCAAACATCGGCAGAATCATAATATAGACCGCCGGATGGGAATAGAACCAGAACATATGCTGGTAAACGATCGGATCGCCCCCGCCCGTTGGGTTAAAGAACGTCGTGCCCACAATCAGGTCAAAACTGAGCAAAATCAACGCACCAGCTAGTACGGGCGTTGACAGCAAAATTAACGCCGAAGCAGACATCATTGCCCAGCAGAAGAGAGGCATTTGGTTATACCCCATCCCCGGCATCCGCATTTTGATAATCGTCACTAGGAAGTTAATCGCCCCCAAAATGGACGAGGTTCCCAAAATCAAGACGCTCAAAATCCAGATCATCTCCCCCGCTTTGCCCGACACGATGCTCAACGGCGGGTAAGAAGTCCAGCCTGCTCCCGGCGCTCCCACAAAGAAGCTACTTAATAGCAAGATGCCTCCAGGCGGGATCATCCAGAAAGCAACCGCATTCAGCTTGGGAAACGCCATATCTCGCGCCCCAATCATCAGCGGGATCAGGTAGTTCCCAAATCCTCCGGTACCTGCCGGAACAATCCACAGAAAGATCATCACCGTGGCGTGAACGGTAAACAAGCTGTTGTAAAGCTCGCGGCTGACAAAATCAGCTTGAGGGGTTGCCAGTTCTGTCCGAACTGCGGTCGCTAAAGCTCCCCCAACTAAGAAGAATAGGAAAGTTGTCACCAGGTATTGAATCCCGATGACTTTATGGTCGGTACTAAAGCTAATATATTTTCGCCATTCAGGGCCACCGTTGCCTGTAGCGTGGGCAGCCTTAGCGGCTTCTGGTGGAACTTGTGTTTGTGCCATAAGACCGTGTTAGTAATTCGGGTTGGGGCTGACTGTTGCTAAACAGTCACTCAGAAACCTTCAAAGACTTGATTAGATTGCGTGATGACCAGCCGCAGGAGGGCGAACTTGCCCAAGGGTATTAGCATCAATCCCTAACTCAGGGGCGCGAGCGGCCAAATAGTCGGCTTCAGAGCGCTCGGAGCCATAGGCGACGGCTTGTTGCAAGTTGTCTGAGTTTGCAGCAATTTGGCTTTGCAGCCAAGCGTCAAAATCTTCAGGAGATTCAACAAAGATTTGAGACTTCATGGCTCCATGATAGGAACCGCACAACTCGGCACAGACGATGGGATACTCGCCGACTTTTTGGGCCCGAAAGCGCAGTTCGCTCGGTCGCCCCGGAATGGCATCTTGTTTGAGTCTAAACTGGGGCAACCAAAATGCGTGTAACACATCTTGGGCTGTAATGTTGAGTTGGACTTCTTTGCCCACGGGAATGTGAAGTTCGCTGGTGGTCACGCCGCTGTCTGGGTAGGTAAAGATCCAAGCAAACTGCAAGCCCATGACATTGACGCTTAAGTCAGCCGCTTGACCTTGAGTGCCTGGAGAGGCTCCAACACCCAGGGCAACTTGTTTAGATTGGGCGGGTTTTGCCGCCTCTGTTCCCGGTAAAGGAGCTGCGATCGCCGATCCCGGCTGATGAGCCATTTCTTGAGCGCGATGGTCGTGAGACGCCATTGGGTCAAGACCGCCCATGCTACTGTACACATCAAAACTGTAGACGCCGATCACCAGAATGATCGTTGCCGGGATCGCCGTCCAGACAATTTCTAGGGGGATGTTGCCCCGAATCGGAGGGCCGTCGGTATTGTCCCCCGGACGTTGCCGAAAGCGTACAGCAGAGTAGATCAACACGCCTTGGACAATTAAAAATAAGCCAGTGGCAATTGTCATCATCGTGTTAAATAGACCATCGACCCGCCCCGCCTCCTCGGAAGCAGCAACGGGAAGCAGGCCATGATTTTGACCAACCCATAGGCTGACGAGGGTCAGCACGATCCCGGCAATTAACGTCGTAATGTTACTTGGAATATTCACGGTTGGTTCGCTCTCGAATTTCTTCCGAAACTTGTCTATTGGTGAGTTAGGTTAACTCACTCTAGGCTATCCGATCGCACTTCTGAGGTTAGGTCTTCTCTGACACGAACGGCGAGACTACCTACCACGTTAAAGCACCCGATGGCTCTGAAACTGTATCTGCGGGTTATCCTTATACTTTTTTTAACGTTTGGGTGCCTGGGTTTTGGGGAAACGCCTTCAAACCAAAAGAAATACCAAAGCTTGACCGCCCTAGCAGAGTGCTTGACTAAAGTAAGAGCAACAGGAGTCGAATTCTGTCTCAAGTCGCGCCAGCTTGATGGAGTGAAGTGCTAGCTTGAGGAGGCGAGCGAATCGCGTTTTGTAAACTTGCGCGTTGCTCGTCGCGAAAGACTAACTTTTTTAACCGTTTGACGCTTGTGGTGTGTCGCATGGCTGACTCTGTATTACATCAAAACCTGACCTCGGCAGAGCGAATTCATCCCCAAGACCGGATTCGCAGTCTCGTGTTTAAAATGGCGATCGCAACGTTGCTGTTAATGGCAATTGGTAGCGCAACGCGGGTGATGAACGCCGGACTCGCCTGTCCCGACTGGCCGTTATGTTACGGCACTCTCATCCCCACCCAGCAGATGAATCTGCAAGTTTTTCTAGAATGGTTTCACCGTTTAGATGCCAGCTTAATCGGACTAATGGCGATCGCGCTGGTCGGTTTAAGCTGGTGGTATCGTCAAGAACTCCCCAAATGGTTGCCCTGGGCTGCGCTGGTCGCGCTCAGTTTGATCGTCTTTCAAGGAATTCTCGGCGGACTGACCGTTACAGAACTCTTACGCTTTGATATCGTCACCGCTCATCTCGGAGCCGCCCTACTGTTCTTTTCCACCCTAATTGTCATCGGCACCCTGCTATTGCCCTATCAAGGCACCGGAGCTGTTGACAAATTACCCTGGATCGGTCTCAGCGCCGCCATTTTAGTCTATCTACAAAGCTTGCTCGGCGCTCTCGTCGCCTCCAAATGGGCCTTACACCAATGCCTTGCAGGCGCTCAACTCTGCGGCGTCATGCACAGCCACATCGCGGGTGTAGTGCCCCCCACTCTCGCCACCGTCGTCTTAACTGTCCTCGCCCTTCGCACGCCCGCCCTACATCCGCTCCTTCGCAAACTCGCGCATTATGCCGGGGCGTTAGTGCTACTGCAAATTATCCTCGGTGTTGCCACCTTCTGGCTGCACCTGCAAGTTGAACCCCTAACCGTGGCCCATCAAGCCGTTGGCGCATCCTTACTCGGCGTTCTCGTTGCCTTCACCGTCTTAGGTTGGCGAGAACTCAAAGCCCCCATTCCCACCCTGCGTTAACCTCTGTTTTTTGAAGATTTGCCCAACCTCGCGCCAAGCGAGGGTTAACCCTTGCTGCTGTCCATAACCAAACTTAGCTTTACTTCAATCATGCATGAAACGATTGGGATTTCTTCTCCCCAACAAAAACTGCTGCAAGTTATCCGCGATTACTATTTACTCACCAAACCCCGAATTATCCCCTTATTACTGATTACCACCGCCGCTAGCATGTGGATTGCCTCCCAAGGCCAAGTCGATCCCATCCTTTTATTAGTTACCCTCACTGGGGGAACCCTAGCGGCAGCTTCCGCCCAAACCCTCAACTGTATTTACGATCTAGACATCGATTATGCAATGGAGCGCACGCGCAAGCGTCCCTTACCTTCAGGACGGGTACAACCGCGCAATGCTTTAATTTTTGCCATCGTTTTAGCTATCCTGTCCTTTACGCTCCTCACTTTATTTGCTAACCTCTTAGCGGCTTTGCTGGCGCTATCGGGGATCGCCTTTTATATGGTGATTTACACTCACCTTCTCAAACGGCATAGTACCCAAAATATTGTCATTGGCGGCGCAGCCGGAGCCATTCCCCCCCTAGTTGGATGGGCTGCGGTTACGGGCGATTTAAGCTGGACGCCGTGGTTATTATTTGCCTTAATTTTTCTGTGGACGCCGCCTCACTTCTGGGCTTTGGCGCTGATGATTCGCGACGACTACGCCAAAGTTGGCGTCCCCATGTTACCTGTTGTGGAAGGGGAAGAAGCAACCACCCAGCAAATCTGGCTGTATTCCTTAATTGTGGTTCCGGTTTCCTTGATTTTGATTTATCCTTTGGGAAGTGCCGGGATCGTCTATGGCCTGATTGCCGTCATTCTGGGAATTGTCTTCCTGCAAAAAGCATGGTTGCTCCTGCAAAATCCCACGGATAAACAGTTAGCAAAATCTCTGTTTAAATATTCAATTCTCTACTTAATGCTGCTGTGTACGGGAATGGTCATTGATAGTTTACCCATGACCCATGAAGTGGTGAGTGCTTGTAGCGATCGCTTTGAGATGATTGTCAGCGCCCTTCCCAATGCCTAAACTCTTCCCCATCCCTGCAATTGGCAACGGGGATGGGGAACTCTGTTGGTTTTAAACTTTCACTTCATCCGCAAAACTCTGCCAGCGGACAAAATCAAAAGGCCCCGCTACAGAACCCCAAACATGCTCGTCGGTTTCTAAATCTAAACCGCGATCCAAACTGATAAACTTTTGTTCGTCAATTTCAAACTCGCTATCGAGATAGGTGTTTTTGCCTTTCCGCACGACAATACAGCCTTTTCCGGGTTCGACTTTCCCTTTAAAGCTGTGTCCCGTCCATTCCACCTGCATATTGCATCCCGGCAATTTTTCTAAGTCGTCGGCGCTGAGGGTTTGGAGGCGTTCTAAGTTGCGGGATGCCCCGTAAAACTTCTTTTCATCCTGAATTATGTAGTTCTCAATTTCAATATGCCCATTTTGAGCAATCAACTTTAGCACCCGCGAGCGATAGGGCTGATTCAACATATAATCATAGGCTTGTTCGACATAAAAGCTAGCCCCCGATAGCAATTCCACGGGTAAAGGTCGCATACAAACGCGGATATGGGCAAAAAATGGCGGATTTTCAAAGGCTTGATGTTGATTGCTAAAATCGGCAGCCATCCACCGGGCTAGGGTGGCAATATCAGTAGAATGCGTCATGATTGGGTCTTTTTATCATTGATGACCCTTATTTTACCCAATTCAATTGACCGCAAATCAGAAGAGAGTGATTCGCGCGATGGGGATGAGGGAACGTTACTTTTTCCTGGCGCTAAGGGCTTTTTTTACCAATTTAATCAGGGTGGAGGGGCGGTCTGCTAGGGGAATTTTATGTTGTTTGAAGGCTTGAATTTTGCGTTCGGCTCCCCAATCGTCCGTTTCGGTTAAACCTTCTTTGACCGATAATTTAGAAGCAATCAATGTGGCTGCGTGTCCCCGGCGTTTTTCTTGGGGGGTGTGCTGGCCGGCTAAATAGGCGATCGCTGGTTTGTCAATCGCTTCTGCAATATAATGGGCTGCGGTCTCTTCGGCACCATTTCCCCCAGTTTCGCCGACAATGACGATTGCTTCTGTATGCTCGTCTTCATCAAGCATCTGCAACCATTGGGAAAAAGACGAACCGACAATGGCATCGCTACCGATTCCCACAACAATAGACTGACCTATACCGGCTTGCGTTAACTCGTAGGCAATTTCATAGGTTAGCGTTCCCGTACAGCTAATAATGCCAACCGAACCGGGAAGATACAAGTGACCTGGATGCGTCCCTAGCATGATTTTACCGGGAACGATAATCCCCGGACAGTTGGGGCCGACCACTAGGGTATCGGTGGCTTCAGCTTGGCGAACTAATTGCACCATATCCAAAGGAGGGATGCCCGTGGTGACAATAATAATTTGTCGAATGCCTGCGGCGATCGCCTCTAGGGCTGCGTCTAAAAGTTCGTAAGGGGGGACAAAAATAATCGAAGTATCAATAGCGCCCATCACCGGAATGGCTTGTTCTACCAAGTCAAACACCGGAATTCCATGTACTTCCTGGCCCCCATAACCGGGACTGACTCCCGCTACAATGTTGGTGCCATATTCCTTCATCAAAGCAGCATGGACTGAACCCAAAGGTTCGACAATTCCTTGCACCAAAACTTTTGTATCCGGATCGAAATTCATTGTTGCGTCGCCAATCCCAGTTAAGAGCGTTCTTTGTCCATTGTCCTTGACGGCGAAGCGATTGGCCAACCCATTACACCAGTTTAGGCTTTACTTTTCACTAAACCCATTGTTTGATGAATGGCTTGTTCTAAGTTTTCCACAATAGTCACCGGACAATCTTTGAGAGATTCCTGGGCGCGGCTGAATTCGCTGCTCACCAAACGCAGAATCATTTTAAAATCATTGGGCAAGCGAGCTTTGCTGGCGCGTTTCTGCCAATATTCAGCAATCACGACCGCCATGCGATCGCCTGCGGTGGCATGACAATGGAGGTTAATCAGCAACACCTCAACATTTTTATCCCGCGTAATCAACTCTAACCCGCGTTCTAGGCGATCGCACAAAACAGTGGGCGTCCAAGCCTGAAGGATCGCTTCACCAATATTGAGAAAACTCGCCGGTTTACCTCCTGCCAAATAGATTAAGTCTAAAGTGGTGAGCAGCAAACCCGCCCCATTGCATAAAACCCCAATATTCCCATCCCTAGCTGGATGGAGTGTTAGCATGGGAAAATCGCCCTCAGCAGCCTTTTCTTCCGTCATGCGGCTAGACTGAGCGATTGAGGCGTTCATTTTAGGGCGATTCGAGGTTTTCGTGACCAACTTCACTAAATCAGGATGGCGGGCGATCGCATCATCATTAGCTGTCACCTTACCATCTAGCGCCATCACTTCCCCAGTTGCACTCACCCCTAGCGGGTTAATTTCCACCAAATCTAAGTCCCTTTGGACAAAGAGTTGATACATTTTCTCTAAAATATCGCTGACTGCTTGAATCAGATTCCCTTCTAACCCCATCTTCAGCGCCAACCGTCGCGCATAGAAGGGGGAAAACTCGCCATCCACCACTACCAGTTGCATTTGTTCCATAACGGCTTCTGCATCAATACCGCCAATCTTAGAACCGAGTAAGATCGGGCGTCTAGCGCTAGCATCGAGGACAACAGCCAGGTAAAACTCGCGATCAGCATTATACTTCGCTTCAGCCAGCAACACTTCCGGGTATTCGCCCACAATCGGTAAGTGAAAAATCGTTTGGGCTGCGGCGACTGCATCAATCGTATTTTCCACAAACTTGACACCGCCTGCTTTGCCACGTCCACCAGCCCGTACCTGGGATTTTAGTACGACAGGATAGGGAATTTTCAATCCCTTGAGGTCTGTGGGACGATCGATGCGTTGCGAAGGCAAAACAGGAATGTCCATTTCGCGAAAGAGTTCCTTTGCCTGATACTCAAGTAAGTCCATTCGGTTTAAGGATGCACGAGTTTTGGATTTAAGGGTAACACGAGGATTAGAGCGAGCTTTGATAACCACAACACAATTAAGGTGTGTTTTAGATCGCAGCCCTAGAAGCTAACTTGCTTTGTTTTTTTGCTTCCAAGCTTTCTCAACCCGATCGATACCGTAGAACTTCTGCCAAAATAAATCTACGGCCCAAGTAGGTAAAATTTTGGTCATCATCAGTAACATTAAGTTACCCCCAGTGGCGGCTACATAGCGGGCGCGAGGATAGCGGTCTGTCATCGCTTTAAAGATCGTGTTGGCAACGCGTTCGGAACTCCACGCCAAAGCTGCCGTTTTCTGTTCAATATTTTCGACCACTTCCAGCGCCGGTTGATAAAGACTGTCCTTCGCCGATAGCAGGCTTTTAGGTGCAACCCGACTCGATGCGGTAAAGAAATCGGTTGTCACCGGACCCGGTTCAACGACAATCACCTTAATATTAAATGGACTCACTTCGCGGCGTAGGGAGTCGCTTAAGCCTTCTAGGGCGTGTTTAGAAGCGCTATAGAGGCCGCCAACGGGGAAGGCGACTCGACCGCCTAAAGAACTGACATTAATAATTCTGCCACCGCCGCGATCGCGCATTGCTGGAATTAAAACCCGAATTAAAGCTAACGGTCCTAACACATTCACCTCAAACTGGCGTTGGGCTTGGGCGGCGGGAATTAACTCTAACGGCCCCATCTGTCCGTAGCCGGCATTATTAATCAAGACATCCACTTGACTAAAATGGGCTAACGTCTTTTGGGCGACGGCTTCAGCTTGTTCCACCTTCCCCAAATCTGCGGGAATTACCAAAACCTCCGCCCCCAAATTGCGGCATTTCTCAGCGAGGGCTTCTAGTTTATCTTGGGAACGAGCCGCGATCGCCAAACGAACCCCCGAAATTTTTTGAGCAAAAACCAACGCACAGGCGGCCCCAATTCCAGAGGATGCGCCAGTTAATAGAATTACAGGTGAAGTTGTCATCATTACCAAGTTCCGAGTTCCGAGTTCCGAGTTCCGAGTGGGGAAGAAGGTGGGGGGAAGGTTGAACCTTGAGGTGAAATCCAGAGTCTAAACCAGAGAAATCACGCAAATCGGCGAGGAAACTATCCCAGTGTCAGTCATACCAGCTTACCGACTCGCTGACGATCCCTCTGACGATAGATGCCGTTCTATGTCTGACCGAGAATTAGTGAGTCGCTGTCTGCAAGGAGACCAACACAGTTACGTTCTCCTCTATCGCCGCTATCAGTTGCGCGTCCGGTCTACACTTTACCAACTCTGTGGCGCTGATGGCTTAGATGACTTGGTGCAAGAAGTGTTTCTAAGAGTTTGGAAAGGATTACCCCGATGGCGACAGCAGGCGCAGTTTTCCACCTGGTTGTATCGCATTACTTGGAATGTGGCGGTCGATCGCCGGCGAGAGTTTACTAAATTTTCGCGCAATACAGAAGCGATCGCGCAAACGTTTGTAGAATCGACAACGCCGATGGATTGGACGCAAATGCATTACCAGGATTTGGTTCAACGGGGGTTGGAGTCGTTAAGCTTCGATCGACGGGCTGTGATTGTTTTGCATGACTTGGAAGATGTGCCGCAAAAGGAAATTGCCGCTATCCTAAATATTCCGGTCGGAACTGTGAAATCTCGCCTGTTCCACGCCCGCGCTGCCATGCGGAAATATCTAGAACAGCAAGGAGTACAGTTATGAGTCAGTTCTCGGAAGAAGATCGACCTGTGGTGGCATTTTTACGCCAATATCGTCCCCCGGTTCCCCCGGCGCAACCGGAATTAGAAGATCGGATTATGGAGGCGAGTCCCCGGTTTCATCGTCGCCCTAAACGTCCTTTGTGGCTGGTTTCGGGAACGCTGGCGGCTGGGTTTTTAGCGGCGATCGCAACCCATAGCGTTCTCTCTCCTCGCGGCGGGTTATCGGAGGCGGAAGTCGCCCAACTTGAAGCTTATGTCGAACGCCATTGGGGTGAGTTTTTTGGAGGAGGCGAGGCAGAGGCAATGGAAACTGCCGAAATTTGGTTACTTCCAGATGCTCCTTCTCAATTAAGTCAAGAAAACTGAGGATAGGTCTATGTTTGTTCGTCGTGTTTCCTTTGTTGCGCTTTTGGCGATCCTATTAGGAGGTACAAGCGCGATCGCGTTTGCTCAACCGATGCCAGAAGTGTTCCAAATCGCCCAGCAGGGGCCAAGAAATCGCCCGGAAAATGGCGATCGCATCATGCAGGAGTTGAACTTAACTCCGCAGCAAATGCAGCAAATGCAAGCGATCCGCCAGCGCTACCAAGGGCAAATGCAGTCTTCTCGCCAATCGCTACGCCAAGCTCATCAGGAGTTACAACAGTTAATGGCAAGCGATGCGCCTGTCAGCCAAATTCGCGATAAGCACCGCCAAGTACAACAACTCCGTTCGACGGTGGCGGATTTACAGTTAGAAAATATGCTGGAAATGCGGGAAGTGCTAACCCTACAGCAACGTCAGATGTTGAATCAAAGAATGCAGCAGCGACGGCGGAATTAGAGGATGGGGGGATGGGGAGAATGTGAGGAACGAAGGTAAATTAGGTATTGTTCTAGATACCGACTGAGAATGCTGCTACGCATCAAGAACCGCGCAATAGCAGCACTTTTTTCCCACTCGGAATACTGCTTCGCACGCCTGCTAGCTACGCTACAAGCGCACTCTTTCTCCCCATCTCCCCACCCTCTTGTATGGTGCATTACCTCTATCTTCACGGTTTCGCGTCGAGTCCGCAGTCTGCGAAGGCTCAGGATTTAGGCGATCGCTTTTCTCGTCTCAATCTTTCTCTGAATATCCCCGATCTCAATCAAGGCGATTTTTCCCATCTCACCCTAACGCGACAAATTCAGCAAGTTAGCGCCCTTTTTCCCCTAGGGGAGGCTGTGTATCTGATTGGATCGAGTTTTGGCGGGTTGACTTCGGCTTGGTTGGGGGAAAAGTACCCGCAAGTGGAGAAGTTGGTTTTGTTAGCCCCTGCCTTTGGCTTTCTGGAACACTGGTTGCCTCAGATTGGGGAAGTGCAATTGCGTCAGTGGCAGCAGGAAAATTATAAAGCTGTGTATCACTATGGGGAGAAGCGATCGCTGCCTCTCCATTATGGGTTCATTTCTGATGTGCGTCAGTATTGCGAATTACAGTTAACGCGTCCCGTTCCTACGCTGATTTTGCATGGAATTGAGGATCGGGTGATTCCCATTCAAGCCAGCCGAGACTATCAGCGCGATCGCCCTTGGGTTCAGTTAGTGGAACTCGATAGCGATCATAGTCTGGGGAATGTTTTACCGGAGATTGGGCTGGCGATTCAATCCTTTTTTAGCTTGGAATGACCTCAAGGTGAAAAATTCTTCGGCGGCGCTGGGATGAATGCCAATGGTGCGATCTAAATCGGTTTTGGTGATTCCTTTGGCAAGCGCTACTGCAAAGCCTTGCAGCATTTCGGCGGCATGTTCTCCGACGGCGTGAATCCCTAAAACGGCATCGGTTTCGCTATTGACTACCACTTTGAGGAGCATCTTTTCATCAGAGTCTGTCAGGCTGTAGTACAGGGGACGAAATTGAGTGCAGTAACAACAGACGCGATCGCCGTATCGCTGCCTAGCGTCGTCTTCACTCAGTCCAACCGATGCGGCTTCGGGTTGAGCAAAAATGGCGGTTGGGATGAACTCGTAGCTAATCTGACCGGGGCTATTGCCAAATTCGCTATCGGCAAAGGCTCTAGCTTGGGCGATCGCCACGGGAGTTAGGTTCAGGCGATCGATACAGTCGCCCACTGCAAAGATATGGGGAACCGAGGTGCGGCTATAACCATCAACGGCGATCGCCCCTTTATCGACTTTTACCCCGGCTTGCTCTAATCCCAGTTTGCTAATATTGGGGGCGCGTCCGGTGGCGGCCAGCACTTGGTCTACTGTAAAGGAACCGTCAGTTGTCGTTAAGGCTAGACCGGATGAAGTCTTTTCGATCGCTTTAACTTCAGTATGGGTCAAAATCTTAATACCCCGCGCCTGCATTCCGCTTTGGACGGCCCAACTAATATCTTCGTCAAAGCGGGTAAGAATTCTATTTTGACGAATCAATAGGCTAACTTGCGTCCCTAAGCCATGCATAATGCAGGCAAATTCAACGCCAATATAACCGCCCCCAACAATGGCTAGGCGTTGAGGTTGGCGTTCGAGATGAAAAATATCGTCTGAGGAAATGGCGAATTCAATCCCCGGAATTTGGGGTAAGCGGGGATGAGCGCCCACTGCGATTAAAATTTTCTCAGCGCGGATCGTGCGATCGCCCACTTGCAGGGTATGCGGATCGATAAACTCAGCGCGATCGCGAAATAAGGTAACGCCTGACTTTTCTAAGTTCTGTTGATAAACGCTGTTGAGGCGGCGAATTTCTTGGTCTTTTTCGGGTAAAAACACCGACCAGTTAAAGCGAGACTCTACCGGACTCCAACCATAGTCTGCGGCTTCGCGTAGTTTTTGAGCAAATCCAGAAGCGTAAACCATCAACTTTTTGGGAACGCAACCCCGGTTTACACAAGTTCCCCCTAATGCGTCTTGCTCGGCTAGGGCAACTTTAGCGCCATACTTAGCGGCTTGTCTTGCACCGGGAATTCCCCCAGAACCGCCACCCATTACAAACAGATCGTACTCAAAAGCCATAGGTGCCCGCAATTGAATCACTTGCTAGCTTTATGTTAAGCGAGTGGGTGATTAGAGAACATCGTTCGCGGGGAAGGCTTAAGGGCGATCGCGATCGCCCTCTCCTCCACTAATTTCCCGCAAAACTGGCGTATTGACCGCCCAAACCTTGAACAATGGTACGAGTATTGGCAATTAACATCTGAGGATAAGTCTCAGCACCGCTTCCAGATCCGCCAGGTCCTTCAACGAATAGGGGTTGTTCGGAGACTTGCACGTTGGCTTCTCGCGCCACTGTTTCAATAACTTCAGGATTCGTTGTATTTTCTACAAAAATGGTCGGAACGCCCGTTTCTCGGATCGTTTCAGTCAGGTTTCTGACACCGGCGGCCGTGGGTCTTGCTTCGGTACTTACCCCTTGCAATGCGGCAACTGGGATATTATAAGCCTCGCTGAAGTAGGTTAAGGCGTCATGGGTTGTCACCAATTTGCGCTGATTTTGGGGAATGGTGGCAATCTGGGATTGAATCCAGCTATCAATTTGACTCAGTTCCCCCTTTAAGGCTTCGGCATTTTGAGCGAACTGTTGAGCATTGTCTGGGGAAATTTCAGACAGTTGTTGTTGAACAATGGCGACCATTTGAATGCCGTTTTGGGGATTATGCCAGACATGCGGATCGGGGACGAGTTCGCCCTCTGCATGGTCCTGGTCATGAGCATGGTCGCGATCCTGGTCATGAGCATGATCGTGACTTTCTTCGTCATGATGATGGTGATGTCCCATCAAAGGCTGCGGTACGGCTTGCTCAAAGACTGCGACTTTTGGAGATGCGTTGCTGGTGGCTTGAATCAGGCGAATAATGCCCGGTTCGTAGTCGTATCCCCCGTAGAGAACCAGATCGGCGTTCTCTATGGCGGTGCGATCGCTCGGCGTGGGACTATAGGTATGCGGATCGCGTCCCGCCA
>JAAHGE010000430.1 GCA_010672635.1 Desertifilum sp. SIO1I2
GGGAGATTGTGAATTAAGCGACATAAGGACGAACTTTCTCGGCTAAGATTTGGACGTGAGGGGAATAACTCATCGTGATATGATTGCCTGGGATTTCATGCAGTTCTAACCCGCCTTGAGAAACCTCGATCCAAGGCTTTTCAGGATAGGGGGGGTTAATCTCATTGCGATCGCTAGCTTTAAAAAAGAGCAGGCGTCCGGGATAGGGTTGAGGTTGGTAATTCTGCATGGCGCGAGCATGAACTTTAAACCAGTGGATAAACTGCCGCACTTCGGGCAAGCCAAAATCTGGGGGAATAATTTTGTCGGCGACTTTTGCTTGGTCTAAGAAATATTGCAGTTGTTCGTCGGCGGTTAATTGTTGCAAGCGATCTAAAGAAAGGGAGAGATTAAACCCAACGCCCAATAAATAAACCAGAATTGCCGTATCATCCTCCGTTGCTAACACCGGCATTTGACCGGGGCCTGGGGTATCAATGAGGGTCAAAAGCGCAACTTTCTCGCCTTGGCGGGTGAGTTGTTGGGCCATTTCAAAGGCAATAGTCCCGCCAAAGGAAGAACCGCCTAAATAATAAGGGCCTTGGGGTTGGCGATCGCGCACGGCTTGGAGATAGCGAGTTGCGATCGCTTCTACGGTGACTAAAGACTCTTTTTCTTCAGCTTGGATGCCGTAAATGGGACGGTTGCTATCAAGATAGCGGGCTAAATCTCGATAGATATAAACATGACCGCCCACCGGATGGATTAAGAATAAAGGCGGTTCAAGATTGCCGCGCCGAATTTCAACTAAAACAGGATCGCGGACAGGGGAGGACTGGGTTAAAAGTTCGGCTAAACTGGCCACTGTAGAAGCTTGCAATAAGCTATGGGCCGAGACTTCAGTCCCCAGTTTTTCGCTAAGTTGCGCCATCAACTGCACGGCCAGCAGGGAATCTCCCCCTAAGTCAAAGAAATCATCGTCAATGCCAATTTGTTCAATGCCTAAGAAACGCTGCCAGATTTGAGCAATGATTTGTTCAATCTCAGTTCTCGGTGCAGTATAGGAATTGGCTAACTGGGGTCGCGCGTGGGTGGGCGGCGTCTGGATAGGGGAAACTTCTGGGAGGTATCCCGGCGGATCGATCCAATAGCGCTGGCGTTCAAAAGGATAGGTGGGCAAGGGGACGCGATCGCGTTGTTCGTCGCGATAGAATTCGACCCAATCAATCGTAATGCCAGCAATCCACAATTTGCCTAATGTCGTCAGCAGAAATGCCACATCAGACTGCTGTTCTTTGGGATGGCGTAGGGAAGAAAAAACCTCCTGTTGGGAGACTTTTTGGGGATGTTGTTTGGCGAGACTGGCAAGCGTTCGTCCGGGGCCTACTTCTAAGAGAATGGCTTCTGGATTTTGACAGAGCTGTTGCAGGTTCTCCGCAAAGCGTACCGTCTGCCGCAGATGTCGAGCATAATACTGCGGATCGGTTGCTGCGGCTGCGGTTATCCAAGTTCCGGTCACGTTAGAAAGATAAGGAATTTGGGGCGGATGAAGTTTGACGTTTTGGACTTGGGCGATAAATGGCTCTAAGATTGGCTCCATCATCCGAGAATGGAAGGCGTGAGAAGTGTGCAGGCGGCGGCTTTCAATCTCTTTAGCCGCCAGTTGCGTCTGCAAGTCCTCAATGGTGGCCTGGGGGCCAGAAACAACGCTAGTTGAGGGGTTATTCAGGACGGCAAGGTCGAGTTGTTCTCCTAAAAAGGGTTGAATTTGGGCTTCGGATAGGGGAACGGCTAGCATTGCCCCAGGGGGCATTTGTTGCATGAGTTGTCCCCGCGTCGCGACCAGGAATAGCGCCTCTTCTAGGGAGAAAACCCCGGCTAAACAAGCTGCGACATATTCCCCAATGCTATGACCGGCCATTGCTTGGGGACGAATGCCCCAGGCCATCCACAATTGGGCGAGGGCATATTCAACCGCAAACAGGGCGGGTTGGGTAATGGCGGTTTGTTGCAGTTGCTCAGTGGTATCTGTGGAGGCGTCGGGGTAAAGAATTTGACGCAGGTCGAGGTTGAGATGGGGTTGGAGAAGTTGGGAACATCGATCGATTTGTTGGCGAAACAGGGGTTCGGTTTGATAGAGTTCTTTTCCCATGTTGAGGTACTGGGAACCCTGACCGGAAAATAGGAAGATAACCGGGCGGTCTTTAAGGCTAGGGCAGCCGGAAAACACCTGTTTGGGATCGCCAGTGCTGAGGGCGATTGCGCCTGTTTCTACGTCCTGACAGACGGCAATCCGGCGATGTTTGAAGGCTTGGCGTCCCACTTTCAAGGTATAGGCAATATCGGCTAGATCGCGGTTATCTCGCTGCTGCAAGTGGGCGGCTAAATTTTCGGTGGCGCGGTCGAGGGCGGTTGCTGTTTTTGCCGAGAGGACTAAGAGTTGGGCGGGGCGAGAGGGGCCAGAGGGTGCCCTAGGGGGCGCTTCTTCTAGCACGACATGGGCATTGGTACCGCCAATCCCAAAGGAACTGACCCCCGCCCGCCGGGGCGTTTCCTGGGCAGACCAAGCCTTGAGTTGCGTATTGACGTAAAAAGGACTTTGGGCAAAGTCGATTTTGGGGTTGGGTTGCGTGAAGTGCAAGCTGGGGGGAATCTGTCGATGGCGCAACATTTGGGCGACTTTAATGACTCCGGTAACGCCAGCAGCCGCGTCTAAATGGCCGAGGTTCGTTTTCGCCGAACCGATAGCGCAAAAACCCGTTTTTTGAGTATCGAGGCTAAAAGCTTGAGTAAGGGCCGCAATTTCAATCGGATCGCCCAAAGGCGTCCCCGTACCGTGGGCTTCGATGTAGCTGATGGTTTCCGGGTGGATATCGGCGATCGCCAACGCACTCGCGATCGCCTGCGCTTGACCGTCTATACTGGGGGCGGTGTAACCCACTTTCAGCGACCCATCGTTATTAATGGCATAGCCTTTAATCACAGCATAGATATAATCGCCCTCTGCGATCGCCTCTTCTAAGCGTTTCAGGGCAACGATGCCTACTCCATTCCCGCTGACCGTGCCTTGGGCTTGGGCATCAAAGGCCCGACAATGACCGTCGGGAGATAAAATCATCCCCTCTTGATAGAAATAACCCGCGACTTGAGGCACGCCAATGGCGACCCCACCCGCGAGGGCTAAATCGCACTGATAATTGAGCAAGCTTTGGCAGGCGGTACTAATGGCCACCAAGGAAGTAGAACAGGCCGTTTGCACGCTAACGCTAGGTCCTTGCAAATTTAGCTTGTAGGAAACGCGCGTGGCCAAAAAATCTTTCTCATTGGCGATCGCTAGGGGATAATCGCCAAAGGAAGCTCGCAATTCGCGATTGGGGTAGAGATTCTCTAAAAAATAGGTTCTAAAACTCCCCGCCCCTGCATAGACCCCAATTAACCCGCCATAGGTTTCTGGATCATACCCCGCCGTTTCCAAGGCTTCCCAAGCGCATTCTAAAAATAAGCGGTGTTGCGGATCGGTAATTTCTGCCTCTTTCGGATTAAACCCAAAAAAAGCCGCATCAAACCCCGCAACATCTTGCAAAATTCCTCGCGCCTTGACATAACGCGGATCGCGAACATCGTTGTATCACCTTCACCGATCGCGTCATTCGCACAATCGTTTGCGGGGTCGGTCGGGGGGCGGCACAGTCGGTCGGGTGAGCACCACGTCCCTCGACTCGCGCGTCCGTGAGATCGTCGCCCGGCATGCCGGGTGGCGTGGGCCGCTGCTGCCGATCCTGCACGCCGTCCAGGAGGAGATGGGCTACGTCGACCCGGCCGTCGTCCCCACCATCGCCCACGAGCTGAACCTCTCGGTCGCGGAGGTGCACGGCGTCGTCAGCTTCTACCGCGACTTCCGCAGCGCGCCGCCGGCCCCCACCCAGGTGCGGATCTGCCGGGCCGAGGCCTGCCAGGCCGTCGGCGGCGAGGCGCTCGCCCACCACGCCGCCACCCTGAGGGCACCCGGCGCGGTCGACGTCGACGACGTGTTCTGCCTCGGCAACTGCTCGCTCGGGCCGTCCGTCATCGTGAACGGCCGACTCCACGGCCGCATGACCGCCGCGCGCCTCGACGCACTGGTCGCCGAGCAACCGGAGGCGCAGGCATGAGCATCTACGTCCCCCGCGACTCCGCCGCACGCTCGGTCGGCGCCGACGAGGTCGCGGCCCGCATCGAGCAGCTCACCGGTGAGCCGGTCGTGCGCACCGGCTCTCGCGGCATGCTCTGGCTCGAGCCGCTCGTCGAGGTCGACACCCCCGCCGGCCGCGTGGGCTACGGACCCGTCACCGTCGACCAGGTCGACGCGCTCGTCGCGGCCGGCCTCACCACCGGCGCCCCGGCGGGCCTCGGCCCGGTCGAGGAGCTGCCCTGGATGCGCGCCCAGCAGCGCCTCACCTTCGCCCGCGTCGGCATTGTCGACCCGCTGTCGGCCGATGACCACCTCGTCCACGGCGGCAACGCCGGCCTCCAGCGAGCGCTCGCGGCGTCGCCGGCCGACGTCGTCGAGCAGGTCGTCACGTCGGGCCTGCGCGGCCGCGGCGGCGCCGGCTTCCCGACCGGGATCAAGTGGCGGACCGTCGCTGCGATCGACGACCCGCTGAAGTTCGTGTGCTGCAACGCCGACGAGGGCGACTCGGGCACGTTCGCCGACCGAATGCTGATGGAGGGCGACCCGTTCACCCTCATCGAGGGGATGACGATCGCCGCCCACGCGGTCGGC
>JAAHGE010000431.1 GCA_010672635.1 Desertifilum sp. SIO1I2
GAAATCGAGCAGGCCAGTACCGACCAGTCCAGTCGCGTCACCGACTCTTGCTCCTGTGTGGGGTAGAATCGATAGCTGTAAGCCTTTTCCATGCCTCGCATTCTACCACTTCCAATGTAAAGCCGTCCTAGAAGGACGGGGTTTCAGACCCAAATTTTCGATGATGTGAGGGAGTGCACAAATAATAGAACTCAGATGCTCACTCACAGCAGGCAACCTCCTCAAGTTCCCTTTCAAGAAATTACTGAATTTCTTCAGCAGCTTGTTTCGATTCCATCAGTCGAATCGGAGAAAGCGATCGCCACTTGTATCGCTCAAAAACTCACTGAGATTGGATTCGAGCCACACTCGATCGGAGAGCTGGAGCATCCCTCGGTCATTTGTCATCATCACGCGGCAACTTCGAGGAAAACAATCTGGCTGCAATCCCACCTCGATACCGCTCCTGTGGGCGATCGCGCTCAATGGCAATACGACCCGTTTGGTGGAACAATTGTGGGCGATCGCATCTACGGGCGAGGGGTGGCTGACTCTAAGGCAGCGATCGCTCTATTCATCTACCTTGCCAAAGCTTTGAAAGACTCGCCCCAATTTAACGGCTCGCTATTCCTCGGATTCGACGCTCAGGAGGAATCGGGCAACTTTTCTGGAATCCGAGAGATTCTCCATCATGTTCCCAAAGCGGATGTTTGCATTCTGGGTTATCAGAGCTTTGATGAAATTGCGATCGGCGCACGGGGATGGCTGAGGCTCAAGCTAACCACCTACGGCAAAGCGGCTCATACAGGCAGTCGCTCCAAAAAGGGTAGAAATGCTGTTCATGCCTTGATACGTGCCTGCTTTGCTTTATTGGAACTTCAACTGGAAGGACAAATCGAACCCTTCTTTGAATTCGGCTCTACCTTCAACATTGCTCAGATTGACGGTGGTGAAGCGATCAACGTGGTACCTGACAAAGCAGAAGCTCTGATTGACATTCGTTTGCTGCCCTCCCAGCAGGCTCAGAGCATCGTACAAACCATTGAGAAAGAACTGCGGAATTTGCAGCGATCGCGTTCCGATTTTCAGTATGCGCTGGAAGTGCTCCAATCTGAACCTGCTTATCTGAGCGATCCTCACCATCCATTTGTTCAGATCTTGCAGAAAAATGCAGCGCAGTACAGGGCAGCTTCAGGAGACGAGATTCAAGATCTGGCTTTGGTTGCTAATGGCGCAGGCAGTGTTGGTAACGTGATTAGTCGGTTGGGGATTCCCATTATCAATGCCTATGGTTGTGAAAGTGGCAATGTTCACGCTCCTAACGAATGGCTCAATCTCAAGACCATAGAGCCAGTGTTTCAAGCCTATTGGGCTAGTTTAGTTCAGTTTTGCCTTGATGGTGAATCTTGAGACAGCAACGACCAGCCATCGCGATCGGATAATTATGCGGGTTATGGGCGATCGCCTGACTCTCCATTATCAGTCATTTCAAAACTCAGAGGAACCATATTTCCAGTCATGGTTATACCCAGCCACATGGGTTGTTGTGGGCGGATCGGTTGACCCGTAATGGCGCATCGCTGTTCTTGCTGGGCAACAGCCCTAAACGTCGCTCGAATATCTGATATGGAAAACATTGAGGAATAGGAGGGCAATGCGAAGCCGTTCTCTTTTTGGGGTAATTGCCGATTTCCATCATGCAGTAAATCGTCTGGTCTCGCTTGTTGTTCTACAAACCGCCAGAGCACATCTCGGATGAGGGTTTGATACCCCTGCTCTCCGGAGATTTTCCGCAATCGCTCCTTCAGTTCCGGTTCCAAGCGGATACTCGTGACCTGCATTTCCGAAGCGTTACCTCGTTTGGGTGTATTCATAACTAACGCCCTAATTTCTCTAGAGGGGTGGACAGTTCAATGCTACAAGTGTAGTATATAGACAGCCAGAATTGTAATACAAACACTACAGCCTTCCATGATACGCATCCTCACCACATTAGCCAGCGCTATGCAATGCCGACCTCAACACGGTCTAGGCAGAGCAGCGGCGCTGTTTGCGTTTGAGGGAACGTATCGGTTTAACGGCGGTAAATCCGTCAGCGAAGGCATTGATAGCACAATTCCTTCGGAACGCTTCGCGAACGCCGAACGACTCAATCTGGGTCAATCCACTAGCAGCGGGAGGTGCAGGGCAATCCTGACACCAACATAGGGAAAGCCATATCCACTTCCCCAACCCCCGCTCCTGGTACTCAGAGACGGGGGTTATTTTTTGAGGAGAAAACTCATGCAGACCGAGCAGCGACAGAAAATTCCAATACTCCAGAACCAGGTGGTGGTGTTCTCCAAGAACTACCTGCCTGTGGCACGGATCGACATCAAACGGGCGATCGTTCTCTTAGTTACCGGACAGGCAGAGACTCTGGAGTTCAGCAGCACTCAGCAATGGGAAGTCCGCTCTCCCAATGTCGTACTAAAAATTCCAGATCATATCCGGTTGACGAGCGGCAATCCAGAGCGGCATTGGAAAGTACCTCCGGTAAATCGTCGGGAAGTCTTTCGTCGCGACAACCACACCTGTCAGTACTGCGGCAGCACCAAACACCTGACGTTGGATCATGTGATTCCCCGCTCGAAGGGTGGAACCCATACCTGGGACAACGTAGTGACGGCGTGTGAAAGGTGCAACTCGGCTAAGGGCGATCGCCTCCTGCATGAAATCGGAATGGTACTCAAAACCAAACCCAAAGCACCGATGCACCCCGCAATCGCCTTTGCCGAGCAGTTTTGGAAAGAACAGCAGCAAGAGTGAACCTTGACCTCAACCAAGAGGGAGGCACGACCAATATTGAAGTTGAACTACACCGACGTTGGGCTGTTGGGAGAGAGCGATACAAGAATTTTCTGAGAGCCGTTCTCTCCCATCTCAAAAAAAAAGTGTAGTACCCCCTTGACAACCTGTAGTACGTTGTATTATATTTGTAATATGAGATAAGACACAGAGGAGTCAATCCAATGAATACTCACTCCCTTACTCAAAACAATAGTCTCTTGAAGTTCTTAGAGTTCTTACCCACTCATGTTTCTGGTATTTCCACGCCACTTCAAGACGACTCATCAGATCGGGGAAATTTATCTTTCACTCAGTACAAGCAAAAGCGACTGAACATCCAGAAAATCTATTACCTGGAACGACGTTGCTTCTTCTAATTCCTGCTGATTGATCGGCCAACCTGAACCTTGAAAACTGCATAAATGCCACCTTTGGGGGTGTAGCTTAGTGGCTCAAAGCGATCGCCTGTCGAGCGAAAGATCGTGGGTACTGCTACGCAGAAGCAAGCTACAAATCCCATCTCCCCCGCTTTGTAGCATCGTGGACGAATAGAGAAGTCGCCGTGCCTCTCAAGCATGGAGAAGCGGGTGCAACCCCCGTCGATGCTCCCAATGAGGATGTAGCTCAGATGGACAGAGTGCTTGCTTCCGAGGCAAGTGGTCACAGGTTCAAATCCTGTCATCCTCGCTCGTGGAAATTGGCATCACTTGCTCCGAAACCAACAAACGGACGGTTGCAGGATTGGGGTACCCTCCGGGAAGGCAAAGCCTACAATTCCCCACATTTCCACCAAATCTCCAGGTCGCCAAGTGGGAAGGCGTTGGTCTGCAAAACCAACTAGCGAGAGTTCGATTCTCTCCCTGGAGTCCAATCATTGCAGCGTAGCTTAATGGCAAAGCCCCAAGCTCATAACTTGGTCATTGCGGGTATCTCCTTCGGAGACGCTTACGCGAACAACTCCCGTCGCTGCGACCAATGCACAGATGGTGTAACGGCAACATCGCGGTCTCCAAAACCGTTGTTCGAGGTTCAAATCCTCGTCTGTGCGTTGTCGTGCCCTAATCGAAGAAGCTTACATACTCGCCTAATGGTAAGGCAACTGTCTTCAGAACAGTCAACTACAGGTTCAAATCCTGTGTGTGAACAACAGCTTTTTCAACTTGCACGACATACATGGTGCAGAAGCGAAGTGGTCGAGCGGCACGTCTTTCAAGCGTGTGATTAACGGGTTCAAGTCCCGTCTGCACTGCCAAATCTTGCTCATTCTTGAGCAGCAACAACAAGCATAGGTCGGCTCGCCTATCAGCGTGGGCAACTGTCTGTAAAACAGCCGCTTCTTGCGTTGCAGGTGCGACTCCTGCCCGACCTACCAAATCTATGGAGAGTAAATCGATCGGGCGAGCAACTTCGTTGAGCTTCGCTAACGGCGCTGTTTGCTAAACAGATGGATAAACAATTGTGGTTCGAGTCCACTGCTCTCCGCTTGTGGGAAGTTGGTGAAGCTGGTGCTCACGTGCCGCTGTTGGCGTAGCCTGTCCGCAGGACTTAGACGGCGAGAAGACAGTTCGTTCGCGAAGCGTCTCCTCTGGAGAATCCTGTCACTTCCCACTCATTGCCCCATAGCTCAATGGCGGAGCGGGCGGCTGCACGGTTGCAAGTTCGACTCTTGCTGGGGCAGCCATTCATTGCCGAGTGGACGACATGGAAAGTCGCTGTGACTCTGAATCACGGAGATGCTGGTTTCTCCTAACGCAGACGCTACGCGAACGACTCCAGCCTCGGCATCCAATCCAATGCCCTGTGGTGTAACTGGCAACATCCCGCTCTTTGAAAGCGTAGATTCCAGGTTCAAACCCTGGCGGGGCAGTTGGGAGGTAAACAGTCGCCTGGGTTCAATCCCCTGTATTCCTCCCATCCCTCACTCCTGTAGCC
>JAAHGE010000432.1 GCA_010672635.1 Desertifilum sp. SIO1I2
CGCCCTGCTGGCCGAGCAGGCCGGTGCCGACAACATCACGCTGCACCTGCGCGAGGATCGCCGCCACATCCAGGACGCCGACGTCACGACGCTCGCGGGGCTGCTGCAGACGCGGATGAACCTCGAGATGGCCCACACGGCCGAGATGGTGGCGATCGCGACGCGGGTGCGCCCGGCCGATTGTCCTCGACCGCAAAGTTGTGGAAGTCCGCATTCTGCTTGACCCAGAAGATAGTCAACGGGTGGCCGATTTAACCCACCTCCAAGTCCAAGTGGCGATTCAAATTTGAGGATGTTTGGGCAATGTTTAATAAACTCTGGCAGAAAACCCCCCTCGCCTGGTTGCAAGTTAAGCGAGAAAAGAATCGGCTGGCGGTGGCGTTAGCGGGGATTGCCTTTGCGGATATTTTGATGTTCGTGCAATTGGGGTTTAAAGATGCCCTGTACGATGCCTCGGTGAAGCCACACTATGCCTTAGAGGGAGATTTGTTCATGATCAACCCTCAGTTTGAAACCCTGTTTCAGGTCAAAAGCTTTCAGCGCGATCGCCTTTTTCAAGCGAGGGCAATTCCGGGGGTAGAATCGGTGAGTTCGCTATTCATTGGGACGGGACAGTGGCGCAACCCAGAAACGCGCATGTCTCGCCCGATTTTAATCTTTGGTATCGATCCAGCTAGACCAGCTTTTCAGTTACCCGAAATTCGCCAAACAGCCGATCGTCTGAAGATGTTGAATCGGGTGGTTTACGATCGGGCGGGAAGACCGGAATATGGAAATATTGATGAGTTATTTCAACAAACGAATCCTTTACCCATTCAACTCAACGATCTTGATGTGCGGGTTGCGGGAATTTTTACCCTAGGCGCTTCTTTTGCAGCAGATGGGAATGTTATTGCTAGCGATTCTACGTTTTTAAGGTTATTTCCCACGCGCCAGCCCAGTCAAATTGATGTGGGGTTAATTCATTTAAGTCCGGGTACCGATATTGCTGAGGTGCAAGCCACTTTACGAGCAAGTTTACCCAATGATGTCAGTATTTTAACCATTGATGAGTTTGCCGAACGGGAAAAAATCTATTGGGGAAATAGTACGCCGATTGGTTTTATTTTCGGCTTTGGGACAATTATTGGCTTTATTGTTGGGATTGTAATTGTTTATCAAATTCTCTATTCTGATGTTTCCGATCACTTGGCTGAATACGCCACCTTGAAGGCGATGGGTTATAGCGATCGCTATTTAGTCAACGTGTTAATTCAAGAAGCCCTGATTTTAGCCTTTTTAGGCTTTATTCCCGGTAGTTTTTTCTCTTTGGGACTCTATTATTTAGCCCAAACGGCAACTTTGTTACCGATTGTAATGACAGCGAATCGTTTAATAACTGTCTTTTCTTTAACCGTGACGATGTGCGTATTCTCCGGCGCGATCGCCATGCGGAAACTTCAAGCCGCAGATCCGGCAGATGTGTTTAGTTAAAGCAAATACCTCAAAAATCATCAAATCCAATCTAACAGACATATGGTTTTAGAAGCTTATAAAATAGAGAGTCCGCAATCTTTGATTGAACCGGCAATTTCAGTCCATCGCCTCAATCATTACTTTGGTCATGGCGATTTAAAAAAACAAGCCTTATTTGGAATCGATTTAGAAATCAAAACTGGGGAAATTGTCATCATGACTGGGCCTCAGGTTCGGGAAAAACGACCCTTTTAACCCTGATGGGAGGCTTGCGATCTGCTCAGGAAGGAAGCTTGAAAATTCTCGGTCAAGAAATGTGTGGCGCGAGTAAAAAACAATTGATGAAAATTCGGCGCAATATTGGTTATATTTTCCAAGCGCATAATTTGCTCACCTTTTTAACCGCAAAACAAAATGTCAGAATGGCCTTAGAATTGCATGAGGAATATCTCAACCAGGATATGGATGCGATCGCGACTGAGATTTTAACCGCCGTCGGTTTAGGCGATCGCACCGACTACTACGCCGAAAACCTCTCAGGCGGACAAAAACAACGAGTTGCGATCGCCCGCGCCCTCGTCAGTAACCCTAAAATAGTCTTAGCCGACGAACCCACCGCCGCCTTAGATAAAAAATCCGGTCGAGATGTCGTCGAAATGATGCAAAAACTCGCCAAAGAACGCGGCTGTACCATCCTACTCGTCACCCACGATAACCGCATTCTCGATGTCGCCGATCGTATCGTCTATATGGAAGATGGACGCCTCGCCGAAGATCCTAATCCCGCGAATCCCTAGCTCCGTTAGAACAAATCATTTACCGAAGGAGTCGGCACCGTTAAAGAAGCAATGCCTAAAAAAATTCGCGAACTAAAAGCGATGCTACAAAAGGCTGGATTTGAATGCAGACGCATTCGAGGTAGCCATGAACGCTGGATTCATCCAGATTTGCCTGAATTACCCATCACACTTGCTGGAAAAGATAGTCAAGATGCCAAACCTTATCTTGAAAAATTAGTCAATACTGCCCTAGAAAAACTAGACAACCCGGAATTGGAAGAATGAATCAACTGAAATATCGAGTTAATATTATTTGGTCTGATGAAGACAACAGTTATTTAGTAGAATTGCCAGAGTTTGCAAATGACATCCAACGCTATTTTACGCACGGCGAGACTTACCAAGAAGCCTTAAGCAATGCTCAAGAGGTATTAGAATTACTCGTTGAAAGTTATAAAGTTGAAGGAAAGCTGCTGCCCCAACCCCACACTTTACAGGCGGTGTAAGCTATCGATAGATCCAAACGCCATGAGTTAAAGCGTCTTCTGTAGGTTGGGTCAAGCCCTGCGCGACCCAACACAATACTGTATTCCGCGATGTGATTGCTACAATAACTCTAGCGCCGTATCAATCGCTGTCCAAAAAATTGAAGCCAGCTTTTCGTTCAAAGCAATTAACCCCTCAATTTCTATGCCTCAGACGCTTCAAGCCAAAGATATCGACCTGCGTTACTTAATTGACAATTTTGGTCTTCAACTGGTTCAGGATGACCTATTCTTTCCAGAGTGGCAAGAAAACTTACCAGAAATCACCGATTTAGACAAACAACTTCTAGATAAAGTCAAAGCAGGTTATCTAAATTTGCTGAATTACCCACCTTTGTTAGAAGATGCGATTAGAATGGCAATTCTCGATCCGCTTCTATTTATTGGAGACTTTTATTTAGCTCCTTTTTATGTAAAATCGGAAGAACCTATAGAAATCAACCTAGCAGATAAGGAAACTCTTATTAAGGGAAAAATTGACACTTTAGTATTAAAAGACCAATTTTGGGTCATGGTCATTGAGTCCAAAAGAGCCTCTTTTTCCATAGAAGCTGGACTCTCGCAAATTCTAACTTATATGTTGGCCAATCCTCATTCAGGACAACCTAGCTTCGGCATGATTACTACAGGAGGAAGTTTCATATTTATTAAACTAGTAAAAAATGCAATTGCCCAATATGCCACTTCTAATATATTCGATATTCGCAATCGCGGTAATGAGCTATACAGCGTTCTTAGCATATTGAAAAAACTCAGTCAATCTGTCATGTTTGATTGTTAGGTTGAGGATCTGAATTTGGGAGAAAAACTAGACAACTTGGATAAACCAGCAACTTGAAACTACGCTATGCAAATGGGGTTAGCAAATCAGAGTTGGAAAGCAATATGGTGTGGCTCTCGGCGATATACTGTTTCTAGTATCTCCTGTACAATATTTAGAACATCAGCAGTTCCTCTTCCAAGTTAAAAAGCTAGGCTTGGTTCAATCAGTCTTCAAGTATTAAAAATTTTTAGCTGTTCTTCCAGATATTTTTGCAATTCATCTCTATTATATTTAAAATCGCTCACTTTTTGGGTAGAAAGTAAAATTAATCTTGTCTTTTCAAGGATATCTTTATGAACAAAATAATTTCCCTATAAATCTTCTAAATCTAAGTCTTCCATAAATAAAATATCTGATATTTTTTTTGCGTATGGATTCACTTTAGTTACTTACGATAACCGCATCGTCTGCATGGAAGATGGATGCCTCGCCGAAGATGCATAAGAGCGAATCTCAGAGCGAAAGCATCCAACTCAAATTAGGAAACCCAAGTCGAGCGAGGCATCAAGCAATGAACGCTATAGGCACCTGCTTCTGGGGTTTGAATGCGAGCATCTAGCGCCAAACTTGCCAGAGAATAAGCATCTAGCGCTGATAGTCTTTTTTCTTCCTGTACTCGTCTAATTAACGCCAATGCCGATTGATTCATCGCCTCCATCGCATCGCCTTGTACTGCGTAGGTGACATAAGAGTTCTGTGTATCCGCTTGAGGCAAACGGGGTACTGGTGGACTGTCATTTTTGGGCAGCATACAGTAAACGCCTTTGAGTTGATTCACCACTTCAGCAACCCGAATATCCCCATAAGTTGCCATATATCGACGCGCATCTTGAGCGCTCAATCCTTTCCATTCAGATAGGAACTTGAGCGTTTCTTCTTCCATAATCCGCAGAGCGACATTCATATCGCGATCGTAGCCTAGCGTCATCCAATGGGTAGGAGATTCAATTCTTGGCCAAGCGAGCGTTCTTCCTTTAAGAACTTCAACCGTGAGATTGAGTTCATTAAATGCGGTTTCTACGGCGGTTAAGTTAATTTCACCATTGCCCTGTACGGCATGGGAATCACCTGACCACAGTAAAGCACCTTCCACAAAAACGGTTTACCTACCCGTTTTTGTGGAAGA
>JAAHGE010000433.1 GCA_010672635.1 Desertifilum sp. SIO1I2
AGCGCCAGCACCGGGCGGCCGTCCTCGGGCCAGAGTTTCTTCGCCGCCTTCACGGCCTCGTCCTTCACCCAGAGTCGCGGCGGCGCGATCTCGCGCAGCTTCAGGAAATTCGACAGCACGATGACCTAGACTAAACCCATTGCTTGATGCCCCAAGCAAACGCCGAAAATGGGGGTACTCGCTCCGAGTTCGCGGATAATATTGGGAGAAATGCCTGCATCTTCTGGACGACCGGGCCCTGGAGAAATGACGATCGCATCGGGTTGCTGTTGGCGAATTTCGTCGAGAGAGATTTTATCGTTGCGGTAAACGCGAATGTCCTGAGCAATGGGCAGTTCAGCGCCCAATTCGCCAATGTACTGCACGAGGTTATAGGTAAAACTATCGTAATTATCGATAACTATAATCAAGCGATCGCGCTCCTTCAGAATGATTGCTCGGTTTTCGATTGTAACGTTTTGAGTTTAGAGATTGAGAACGGCGCTAGTTCAACAGTTGGCCGAGGCGATCGCACTCAATGCCAGCAACTCGCTAGCGAAACGCTTGAATCCGTTCGATTAAGGGTGGGAAAATTAAAGAACCGGCAACCAAAACCGCCGCCAGTGCCGAGACGAGAACCGCCGCCGCCGCACAGTCTTTGGCAATTTTTGCCAGTTCGTGAAAGGTTTGTTTGACGGTTAAATCGACAACGGCTTCTAAGGCGGTATTTAAAAGTTCCATTGCCAAAACTAACCCAATGGTCAGACCAATGACGGCAATTTCTACAAACGGGAGTTGCAGTACAATTCCCGCAGTAATGGCTAACACGCCGAAAATCAGATGAATGCGGAAATTACGCTGCGTCATAAACGCGTAAAATAATCCCGCACCCGCATATCTAAAACTCACTAGCAAGCTGGTTGCGACTCGCCAAGATAGTTCTCGGTTTGGGGGAGTCAGTTTGCTAGAGGAGGTTGGGGTTGAAGTGAATTGTTTGCTAGACATAAGTCAGAAACGTCAATCGGTGGATAAACTGCAAGCAATTTTTGCATTCAATACAGCACTCTGTTTCAGCAATCCGTATCAATTGAGTTGTAAACTCGGCGCATTGATGCCCACAAGCTGTAAGAGATTTTGTTGTTGATTCAGCATTTGTTCTAGAGTTTCATCATCGGGATGATCCCACCCTAGAAGATGAAGTAAACCATGCGCTGCTAGCCACGCGAGTTCGCATTGTAAGGAATGCTGTTGTTGTTGAGCTTGTTGGTTGGCTGTCTCGACTGAAATTACAATATCGCCTAGGTAAAGCGGATACTCGTCCCTTTCGGTAGAAATTGGCGTCTCGACTTCTAAGGCTGCAAACGCCAAAACATCGGTGGGTTGGTCGATCTGGCGATACTGAGCGTTAAGAGATTGAATTTCGCGATCGTCAGTCAGCCGCAGACTCAGTTCGTAACCACAAGCTAAGGGAAAAGACGCAAATTGCTGCGCCTGTTGGACTTTTAAGTATTCGATCCACGCCGCAAACCAATTTTCCCAAGTTTCATCAGAAATCGGGCAAGGGGGATCGACAGGGCAATTTTGAACGCTCAGTTCAACATCCACGCTCAGAGTTCCAAAAAGTAGCAAGTTGTTGGCGCTATTATCACGGTTGTTCGAGAATTCCACAACCTAAATGTCTCTAGCGGGTGAGATAAGACAAACCGACAAGTACGCTTAAAAGCGCGATCGTAGTTAGTGCAAAGTGTTTGAGTGAAGTCCCTCGCTTGCGAACCATATTCCGCATCGCCAGTTTGACATAAGTCGGCTTGGGTTCTGAATTTGCCGCCGGATCGAGTTTTTGTTCGGTTTCTGGAAGATTAGACACGAGTTGAACCAGTCCTCAATTAGGGTGTAAAACGCTACTTTCTACTTTAGTCCAAGTCAAAAGAGTGCTGAGCACTCAGCACTTTCTACTCAGCACTCTCTTCTAAGAAGCCGTCTCGACAAGTTGACTTTCCTGCCGCAGGTAGCCTTGGATGAAAGCATCTATTTCGCCATTCATCACTTCCGTGACGCCAGTGGTTTCAATGCCAGTGCGGACATCTTTTACCATTTGGTAGGGGTGAAAGACGTAGTTGCGAATTTGGTTTCCCCAAGCAGCTTCCACGATATCGCCGCGAATGTCTGCAATTTCTTTAGCCCGTTGTTCTTGGGCCACAATTAGGAGTTTAGCTTTCAAACGAGCGATCGCCTTCTCTTTATTTTGCTGCTGGCTGCGTTCTTCCGTACAGCGCACTGCTAACCCTGTAGGCAGGTGAACGACCCGAACGGCTGTTTCAACCTTGTTGACGTTTTGACCGCCTTTACCGCCCGCCCGCGAGGTGGTAATCTCCAAATCCTTGTCCGGAATCTCCAGTTGCACCTCTTCATCTAAGACAGGCATGATTTCCACGCCTGCAAAGCTGGTTTGACGCTTGCCGTTAGCATTAAACGGAGAAATCCGCACGAGGCGATGGGTGCCTTTCTCGGCTTTGAGATAGCCGTAAGCATAGCGCCCTTCAATTTCTAAGGTGGCTGACTTAATTCCAGCCTCATCGCCTTCAGAAAGCTCAGTCAGGCGAACTTTATACCCATTGTTTTCGCCCCAGCGGGTGTACATCCGCAATAGCATTTCTGCCCAGTCTTGAGCATCGGTTCCGCCTGCACCCGCGTTAATGCTCAAAACCGCTCCCTTTTTGTCATAAGGTCCCGATAGGAGTTGTTGCAACTCCCATTGGTCGAGTTCGCGGCTCAGTTGCTTAACATTAGAGTGCGCTTCTTGGAGTAGAGCTTCGTCTTCGTCTAATTCCAGTAACTCCAAGACGGCTTTAGCATCTTCTAGATTAGCTTTCCACTGCTCAAATTGCGTCTGATGGCTTTTGAGATCGTTTAACTCTTGCAGGGTGGCTTGGGCTGTATTTTGATCGTCCCAAAATTCAGGCTGGGCTGCAAGTTGTTCTAAATCGTGAATTTTAGCTTGAAGTGCAGGTAAGTCAAAGATAGTCCTGGGTTTTACCCAGGCGCTCAGACAACGTTTCAACGTCGCGTTTAATATCCAACAGGTCGATCATAGACTCGGTACATCACAATCTTTACTGTTGTTGATTTTAGCCAACTGCGGAGAGTTGCTGAACCCCAGGCGCGCAGTTTTCAACTTAGCGCTCAGAAAGACAGCTAGGGATAAGTACCGGGGTGACACTGCCTTTCCAGAATTGTAGGATGACTCGTCCGACTTCTTGGGGATAGAAGTAGTGGAAAAAGTGGTAGCCTTGGGCAGCTAGCCAGATGCGATCGCTCTTTTTAAGGTGTGATTTCCATCCGACAATCTGCTGGCTATCGACAATGGGATCGTTTTGACTCCCGCACACTAACAAAGGCACAGATACTCTAACTGGCGGTAAACTAGCCCGTTTGTACAAAGAGTGAGGAGAGATGGAGGTGTCTAAGTCGCGTTCTAGCAGACTCACAATTGCTTGGGTCGTCCCTTGACTCTGCTGTCCTAAAAGGGTATGTACCATTTGGGTAAGAACTTGGTAGCGGCTACAGGGTAGCAGTTGACGTAAAACGTAGTAGTGTGCGTGCCAGTTGAGTGCCGGATGAACGCCAACCCCCAGTAAGGTTAGAGATT
Organism: Desertifilum sp. SIO1I2; assembly: GCA_010672635.1. Lineage (GTDB taxonomy): Bacteria > Cyanobacteriota > Cyanobacteriia > Cyanobacteriales > Desertifilaceae > Desertifilum. Next base: position 3,629 of record JAAHGE010000433.1, read on the forward strand.
TCACTTGTTCAGGATACCGAGCAGCGTAGAGCAAGCCGAGCAACCCCCCAGTACCATGTCCAATCAGGTGAATTTTACGATTCCCACCAGGATTGTCTAATGGAGACGCTTCGCGAATGTTGGGCGAATCGTTATTTGTTAAATAATCATGCAATAATTCAAGTGCCATATCCAGCGAACAAGGCTCATCAGCGGATTGATAATAAGTCCATTGCCCAATTCTGAGATGTTGCGATAGGTGCTGCAATAAAGGTTGATCGAAGGATTGCAAGCTAGGGTTAGTGATTAACCATAAACATTCGGGTTTTTCTGACATTTAAATTGACCTCAAATCTTTGCAAGGGTTCGATTTTACAAGCATTCTTTTTGAAAAAAGAGACGAACAACAACGAAACTTGATTTAGTTGTCGCCCAAAAATAACAGCAGCACCGATATCGATCGATTATTTGCCGCTCCTAATCTACACCAACATCATCACCTTTTAACCTATTCCATAAATGACTAACTTCTTGTTTTTAAATCCAAGACGGGTAACTCTTTTTTGAAACTGGTTTTTGACAAGGGGGCTTAATCTTATCTAAGTTAATTTGCGGATAATCTGTCGGTTCAAAGTCTACGCAGTTCCAAGCCGCCTCAGATAATGCTTCGCAAGGACGTACCGTACACTTTAAGCGATAATCACCCGTATAAAACGCGCACTTTGTACAAGGAATCTGATGCAACCGACGCAATCTAGCAAAAGCTTCCTTAGCCGCCAGCCAAATACTCCAAAGAAAACTAAGCCCTAAAACAATTAATAAGGTGTAGTAGAGAGGAGAAAACCAGTTGACTGTCATGATTTTGCCGAATAGATTTCAGGAGGTGTAGAGGAAGTTACTCTATGTTTTTGCGGTCTAAAAAAAGGGTAGGAGAGGACTTAACTTAATCGTTTCCTCGCTCAACCTACCCACTTCATTGGGAGTTATAGACTAAATTCTCGTTTGAGTTGAGCAACCCACGCCTTAACTCGTTCTTCGGTTAATTCCGGTTGGTTGTCTTCATCAATTGCTAGCCCAACAAATTTCCCATTTTTGATGGCTTTAGATTCTGTAAAGTCG
>JAAHGE010000434.1 GCA_010672635.1 Desertifilum sp. SIO1I2
AGTAGAAGGCGATCGCTTTGTGCCCTTCTAACCCCCATAGAACCCTCGGAAATTTTAACCAGAACCCTTATAGCAAAGTGCTGAGTGGGTTTGTGAGTGCTGAGTGTAAAGTGCTGTTGCTTTAGCTTCTGCGTAGCAGTGTGCTGAGTGGGGGACTGAGTGCTGAGTGTAAAGTGCTGTTGCTTTAGCTTCTGCGTAGCGGTGTGCTGAGTCTGAAGTTTCCCCCATCCCCCCACCTCCCCACCTCCCCACCCCCCCATCCTCTTCTTCCCTGTTTCTGCAATGCTTTGAGGGGAACGCTAGTGCGATTGCTTGTGTCTTCTCACCGATCGCGGGTGATAAATCTCACTCTTGATGCAACGAGAGAGTCACGAGAACGTCACCTTTCCTATCACTGAGCTTTCGTGGCAAATCCTTGAAGATTGATAACAACGAGTTGTTTTCCCTCTCATGCGATTTTCACTCCCTCACAGCCAAACCTCAAGCACGATGACAGTCCCTCACTTTCTGAACTCGCGTCAATCTCCTTCGGACAGTTCTGACCTTTCCAAGAGCGATCCAGATGCTCCCCTGGTTTTGATTGTGGATGATAACTGGTTAATTCAAGACCTCTTGCGGCAAATGATGGAAAAAGACGGCTATCAAGTGGTGACTGCTAATAGCGGACAGCAGGCGCTAGAGGTGTTTGCACGACTGCAACCGGATATTGTTCTCCTCGATGCTGCGATGCCTGTGATGGATGGCTATACCTGCTGTCAGCTCATCCAAGCCCTACCGGGGGGCGATCGCACTCCTGTGTTAATGATTACGGCTTTAGAGGATACAGAATCTGTGAATCGGGTGTTTGAGGCTGGGGCGATTGATTTTGTGACAAAACCAATCAACTGGGCAGTTTTGCGCCAACGGGTGAAGCGCTTGCTGCAACAAGCGAACCTGTACAAACAACTGCAAACGGCGAATTCTGAGTTGCAACGTCTTGTGTCGATTGATAGTTTAACCCAAGTGGCAAATCGTCGATGCTTTGATGAAACGCTAGAGCATGAACTGGTGCGAATGAGCCGCGAGCAAATGCCCTTAGCCCTGATTCTGTGCGATGTTGATTTCTTTAAGCTCTATAACGATACCTACGGCCATCTAGAAGGGGATTGGTGCTTAAAAAAGATTGCTCGCGCTATTAGCGATGCGGTGCGCCGTCCTGGGGATTTGGTGGCCCGCTACGGCGGTGAGGAATTTGCGATTATTCTGCCAAGAACGAGTGCGACGGGGGCGGTAGAGGTGGCTAAACGGGTGCGGAATTCGGTGAATCAGTTACAAATTCCCCATGCGGCTTCTCAAGTGAGCGATTATATTACGGTAAGTATGGGGATTACTTGCACGTTACCCGGTGAAGAGGTGACGCCTGCCAAGTTAATTCGGGCAGCCGATATTGGTTTATACCGCGCTAAGGCTCAAGGTCGCGATCGCCATTCGGAGTTGGAGACAGCAGCGGAATGATAACTTGCACGAGCGTTTGTTGCTGGGGAATACTTTCAATTTTTAATCGTCCTTGGTGTAATTCAACAAGGCGTTTGACAATGGCCAGACCTAAGCCGGAACCCTGTTGTTCGTAGTAATCTCGCTCAAATTGCATGTAAGCACCGAGGTTGGCGACTTGTTCTCGACTCATACCGCGACCGCGATCGCTAACGGCAAGTTTAAATGTGCTGGGTCCTATTTGGCTGCTGACTTTAACGGGCGTGCCAGCCTTTGAAAATTTGAAGGCATTATTGGTTAATTCTTCGACAATTTTTTGTAAGCTGGTGGCAGATAGAGGAACATCCGTTTCGATGAGGTTGAGTTCTAAATCTTGTTCGCGATTGGCAGCTTGGGCTTGGCGGATGCTCGCATTCTGGATAATCACTTGACTGTAGGGCGTGGTTTGTTGACGCCATTGGGTAACAGATTCCGGACTGGATAGCACTAATTCTAAGTCCGTGTAGAGTAAGAAGTTTTGGATGAGTCGATAGAGACGCTGACCCGCACGATGAATGCCATCGGCCATTTCTTGAATGTCTGTCGGGTTCAGTTTTTCAGGATGGCGGACGAGCAATTCTGAAAAGCCCAGGATGCTGTTGAGGGGCGTGCGAAATTCGTGGGGTAAAGAATAGGCGATGTTGCTTCTGAGTTCGTTAAGTTTAGTTTGCAGGTTGTTTTGAACCTGCTGGTGTTTTTCTAAACGAGAAGCGATCGCGCCTAGAATTTCATCGGGGGTGTAGGGTTTCGTGAGGTAGTCATCTGCGCCGAGGTTCATCCCCTGACGGAGATCGGGACGATCGGCTTTAGCGCTGAGGAAAATAAAGGGGATCGTCGCCGTATGCGGGTGGGAACGCAGATGCGCTAAGACTTCATAGCCGTCCATTTCTGGCATCATCACGTCGCATAGAATCAGATCGGGACACAGTTGGGTGGCGAGTTCTAATCCGGTTTTGCCGTTGTCGGCACTCAAGGCTTCAAAGTTAGAAATTTCCAATAAATCAATTAAGTTTTCGCGGATGGCATCTTCATCTTCAATCACTAATATTCTGATCATTGTCTTCTAGAAGGTTTTATTGATTCTCCGGTAAGCTCTCAAGGTTAAAGTCTAAGACGGATACCCTACTATTTTGTCTCAGCCAGTTGTCAAAGTCTGGGGCGCTTAAAGGGGGACAAATGAAATGACCTTGAACGAGATCGCAGTCCTGCTGCTTCAGAAAGTCTAGTTCTTCAGGGGTTTCTACTCCCTCAGCCACTACTTGTAATTCCAGTTGGCGAGCCATTTGGAGGATGGCAGTTGTCAGGGCTTTATTTTTGGCATCGCAAGCAATTTGTTCGATAAAGCAGCGATCGATTTTGAGAATATTAAAGGCGAATCTTTGCAGATAGCTTAAGGAAGAATAACCCGTCCCGAAATCGTCTAAGGCAATCTTGAATCCCAAATCTTTGAGGGAACCCAGAATTGCGATCGCAACTTCAGGATTTTGGACAACGACATTTTCGGTTAATTCTAACTCTAAACACTGGGGATTAAACTCCGTCTTTTGTAAGATTTGGGTTAACCGCTGGCAAAGTTGGGGATGGAAGAACTGGCGCTCGGATAAGTTCACTGCTATTTTAAACTTAGGATTGCCGAATTGCTGCCAAAGTTTAGCCTGTTGGGTAGCGGTTTCTAAAACCCAATCGCCAATCGGAAAAATTGCTTCTATCTCTTCAGCAATGGGTAAAAAGGTTTTGGGTAAAATTAATCCCCGTTGGGAATGATGCCATCGCAAAAGCACTTCTGCACCAACAATTTGTTGCGTTTTTAAGCAAAGTTGTGGTTGGTAGTAAAGCTCAAACTCGTTGCGCGATAATGCCGATCGCAAGTCCGTTTCTAGAACTAGATAGTCGCGACAGTCGAGCAACAAGTTAGGAGTATAAAATTGGATCTGATTTCCCCCAAGTGACTTGGCTTGTCTCATCGCCAATAAAGCATTGTGCAGTAAGGGATCGAGAATTACACCATTGTCAGGATAAACAGCAATACCAATGCTAAAGGAAATAAAAATTTCTTGTTCTTCAATTTTAAAGGATTGACCGAGAAAATTAACCAGTTCTCTGATTTCATCGTTAGTCGCTCGATCGGCTAGAATTAAGGCGAATTGATCGTCATAAATTCTGGCAATAAACTTTTGCGGACTTGCCCAACTCAGCAGCCGTTGGGCGAGGGCTTGCAAAAGGCGATCGCCAAAGGCATACCCCCAGGTTTCATTAATACGGTGGAAGCGATCTAAGCCTAAATAGAGAACAGTAATTTGACCAGTAGCGTCTAATTTTTGAGTGAGTCGATCGAACTGTTCGCGTAATTGCAAGCGATTGGGTAATGCCGTTAACCCATCATAATTTAAATGATGATTCAACTGCTCTTCAACTTGCGCGATCGCCTGTACGTAACGCGCTTTTAACGCCTGCTGTTTTACTAAACGGATTTCAACAGCTTGTAGCAACTCATCGGGAGTACAAGGCTTCGTTAAATAATCATCAGCCCCCAGTTGCATTCCACGACGAATATCCAGATTATCCGCTTTAGCGGTTAAGAAAATGACCGGAATAATTGCCGTTTCGCTATCCTCTTGTAAAAGCCTTAATACGTCATAACCATTCAAAATAGGCATCATAATATCGCATAAAATCAGATCGGGTTTATACTGTTTTGCCAGATTAACCCCCTCTTGCCCATTGGTGGCTGCTAAAACCTCAAAATCTTCAGCTTCAAGCAATTCTTTAATATTTTCTCGAATTGAAAACTCGTCTTCAATGATTAAAATTTTACTCATTATTCGTTTAAAGGTAAACGGACTGTGAAAATGGTACCTACACCCTCTTGACTCTCCAGGCTAATCTCACCTTTATGAAGATCGACAGCACGTTTAACAATGGCTAAACCCAATCCCGTTCCTGAAATTTCTCCAACATTTTGGGCGCGATGAAACATTTGAAATAAATGCTTTTTGTCGGCTTCTGGAATGCCAATCCCCCAATCTTTAATTTGAAAACATATCCCTCGCTCGTCTCGATTAACCTCTAATTCAATCTGTTTCCCCGTTTCAGAGTATTTAATAGCATTAGAAAGCAGGTTAGAAAGAATAATTCTTAATAGCCTTTCATCCAGCAAAACATCATTATTTTGTATCAAGCGATCGCTAAAAATAAATTGAT
>JAAHGE010000435.1 GCA_010672635.1 Desertifilum sp. SIO1I2
TCTTTTTAATTCGGGAATCAAAAAGAGTTCAATATTACGATCAAGTTCAAAATAATAATTATTATTTGATCAGTGGAGAGGGGTATCCAGCCATTTTACATGATGGTCTTGATAATGCAGTTGACAAAATCCAAGAAACTAATAATTATGATTATTTAGTAATTTGCATAGATGCTGATGAAGATCCTGTTAACGAAAAAATAACTTATGTTCAGCAATTTATTGAAGAAAAAAATATCAATTTAGGAAAAACAAAAATTAAAGTCATTGTACAAAATCGTTGTATAGAAACCTGGTTATTAGGCAATAAAAGGCTTTTTGATTCTCGGCAAACTCTAGAAATACCCTTATTGGATTATGTCAATTATTATGATATCTCTCAGAAAGATCCTGAAAAAATGGGTTGTTTTAATATGAGAAATCATGCGGATTTTCATTTTCAATACTTAAGGGAAATTTTTAACGCAAAAAACATAGTTTACTCTAAGCAACGTCCAGGGGAAGCCACAAAACAATATTACCTAGAGCAATTACAAGAAAGAACCAGAAACTATCCTACACACCTCGAAACTTTTCAAGACTTTTTGAGATTCTGTAAAATGATTAGAAGTCGGATTGTGGGAAATAGCGATCGCCTAAAGCCCAAAGAAGAATTGTGAAAAAGCTCAATACTTCACAAAATGAGTTTGTACCAGTTCGTGAATGAAACGATAGCGTCCGTTCACCCGCTGCAAGAGATGGCGGCGGGTGGCGTAATTGAGGAAACGGGAATAGTTCCAGGGAAGCTGGCGATTTTTGACGAGAATTAGGCGCAACACCCAATGTTGAATGCTGGCGACTAGACTTTCAAACGCCAGTAAAAACCAGGTGACTAAGCCGCTAATGACGCCCACCGTTAAGCCAAAACTGGGTTCTGTCACTAAACCAATGCCGACGCCACAGACTAAGCCGATAATTAAACTGGCTAAAGGCGCGATCGCTCCCGCAACGGCCACCGCCTGTTTAATCCCTTGATTGGGCGATCGCACTGTGCCAATATCGGGAGTTAGCAGGCGCACAGCCCCCCAGAGTAAGCCAAACAGAACGCACCAAACCAACGCCCAAAGCGCCCCAATTGCAGGGCTATAGCGCAAACCCATTCCCAAGCTTAACCCCAAAGCCGGCCCGACAATCACCCCCACCACAAATGCCGAACCCGGAACCTTAATCAAGGTTTGCCATAGGGTACTCGAACATAAACGATCTTGAGCCGAGAGGGTAATTTGGTCTGTATTTTGCGTCAATCCTGCCACTAAGCCTAACAAGAGCGCGATCGCCCCAACGATTGCGCCATAATTCCACCCCACCAAAACGCCAACCGCAACGCCTGCAACCCCCGCACAGATCAGCGCCATCCCTAAACCCACTCCCAAGCGGTATAAGGTGCGATCGCTCCGACGGGTAAGCCAACTCGGTTGAAGTTGTTCGGGACAGAAAAAACAGGCGCGATCGCGCTCCATCGCCTGCGCTAAAATCGATAACCAGGCGCGAGTCACCTCCGGACGCGGTTCTTTTCCCCGACGGTAGTCCCGACTGGGAATATCTAACGCCAGCATCCGCCGGATAAACGCATTGAGTAGATAGTGATATTGTTCCTCATCGCTCTCAATCCGCTTCCAAGAGTGAATCAAAATTTCCTCGTAGCTGAGAGCCATCATGCTCAACAGTAATGGCGCGTTCCCTAACCTCAGCAGATAAGAATCTTTTTTCAGGTTATGCCACAACTCTCGACTGCGAGCGCTCATCAGGTAGTCTTGGATCTGAGCATAGCTTAAAGGTTGCAAAAGCACGGCTCCCTTGAGTTGCAGTTTAGTTTGGCAACTGCGGTAATCTTCCAAGCGCGTGCAGAAAATCAACGGGGGCGAGTTTTCCACCGGTTCTAGAAACGATTGAATCGCCTGCAAGCATCGATCTTGTTGCTCTACAACCAAACAATCCAGTCCATCGAGCAATAGTAAAAATTCACCCTGCTTCAGCCACGGTTGGCTATATTCTGGGGGAAGTTGATAGGTTTTGAGCAGTTTAATTGCGATCCAATGTCCCCATTCCTGCTGCGGCGTCCAATCAATCAAATCGAGTAGAACTGGAATGGGTTGGCGTTCATCCGTTTGGGCGCGAACGACAAAAGAATGGGCTAAATCTAAAAGGAGTGCGGTTTTTCCCGCTCCCGGTTGTCCTAAAATGGCCCAGATGCCGCTATTTTCAATGATAAGCGGGTTTAACTGGTCTTCTTGGGAGAGGGTAAACGTCCGCCGTCCGCCAATTTTAACGCTTAAGTCGCAGGGAAGTTGCACAGATGCAGCGGCTTGTTCTGCTCCAAGCGTCGCCAGCACGGCTTGATGGAGCGATTGAGTTTGTCGCTCTTGAATGTGGCGCTGCGTGGCGGCGAGCAGTTTTTGTCGGATTTTCAACCCGGAGCGATCGCGCAAGGGGTGGGTCGATCCTTGCTGCTGAAGTGTCACAATCATTAATTTTGGCAGCAGTATCCCTAGAACAAGTTTGAGTGCAAAGCGGTTGCTTTCCAGAATACAAGTGATTGGGAAGAATGTCGCCGCAACTCTCACCAGAATGTGTTAATATTTTCACGGACTTGAATCGTTCATCTCTCTAAATGTGCAAGAGAGACGGAAGTAAGGAGCAATCCCGAAGGAACGCGCCTCCATTCTCTACAGTTTGGTTCTGTGAGGCGATTTATGATTCTGATTTATCGTGGCGTTCGCTACAATTCAGTTTCCGAGCCTGAACAACCAGAATTGATGGCGGTAGAAACGCCGGAGTTATCTGGGCAGCCGATTTCTGGAAAATTTACCCCAATTCAACCGCTAGCTCCTGCCTCCCTCCAAGAGGTTGAGAGTTTTCAACGGTATAAAACATTACTCGTTTTGGTTTTGGCCGCGATCGCAGCGATCGCCAACTTGATGTAAGCTACAGATTGACTGCGCTTGTCGCGTCCTGCGCTCAAGAAGACTTAAAAGCCGCAGCGACTGCCGCCCCTCGTGCCAGCAGTCGAGGCATGAAACAATCTCAGTAATAGTCTCCCTCAAAACTCAAGGAATCTACCAAAAAGTAGATTTTGTGCATCCGGCTGAGAATCGGAGGTATTTCTCCTTCAGTCTAGATGTTGTCCGCGATAAGCTAGAGCTAGAAAGCGCTTAATCCGTAGAGTGCAATACAAAGACGTATCGCTCGTTGGGTGCTTATCTCAAAGGAGTGAAGAGGCTTCAATGCAGGTTCCGCGACCCCCCGATGAAGAAGCAAGATTAGCGGCTCTTTATCAATATGGCATTCTTGACACACCGCCAGAGGAAGACTTTGACGCCCTGACTCAACTGGCGGCTCAAATTTGTCAAGCCCCCATTGCTCTGATTAGCTTAATGGATTGCGATCGCCAATGGTTTAAATCCAAAATTGGCATCGACGGATCGGGAACCTCCAGAGAAGTTGCCTTTTGCGCCTACGCCATCCTCCAAACCGACATCCTCGTCGTGCCCGATGCCCTGGAGGACGAGCGGTTTGCAAACAATCCCTACGTCACCAGCGCCCCCTACATTCGCTTTTACGCCGGAGTTCCCCTCGTAACCCCTAGCGGGGCAGTTGTCGGCACCTTATGCGTCATCGATCGAGTAGCGCGATCGCTCGAACCCCAACAACTCTCAGCCCTCAAAGCCCTAGGGAAACAAGCCGTTTCCCAGCTTGAACTGCGACGGCGCATTGTCGAACTCGATCGCACCACCCAGAAAAAACAACAAGCCCAAGCCGAACTCGAAAGCTTTTTTAACCTCTCCCTCGATCTCCTGTGCGTTGTTAACTTCGCCGGAGAATTCAAGCGCATTAACCCAGCCTTTGCCACCGTACTCGGCTACAGCCCAGCCGAAATGATTGCTCAAACTGTGCGCGATCTCGTGCATCCCGACGATCGCGATCGCACCGCACAAGCCCTAGAACAACTCAGCCAAGGCGAACTCATTGTCAACTTTGAAAACCGCTATCGAACCAAAACCGGCGAGTATCTGTGGTTAGCATGGAAAGCCCGCCCCTTAGTTGAACAAAACCTGATTTATGCGATCGCTCGCGACATTACCGAACGCAAACTCCTAGAAAACCAGCATCTCCAGCGCCTTGCAGACGAAACCGCCGCCAGAATTCAAATTGCCAACATCCTCGAAAGCATCACCGACGCCTTCTTCGCCTTAGATCGTCAATGGTGCTTCACCTACGTTAACCGTCAAGCCGAACGCCTCCTTCAACACCAGCGAGACGAACTCATCGGTAAAAATATCTGGGAAGAATTTCCCGAAGCCGTTAAAATCGACTTCTATACCCAATATCACCGCGCCCTCACCGAACAAATCAGCATCACCTTCACCGAATTCTATCCCCCCCTCGACTGCTGGTTTCTCGTTCGCGTCTACCCCTCCTCCGAAGGGCTATCCGTCTACTTCCAAGACATCACCGCCAGCAAACAAGCCGAAGTTGCCCTCCGCCAGTCAGAAGAACGCTATCGCCTCCTGTTTGAGTCCAACCCTCACCCCATGTGGGTAAACGACGTAGAAACCTTACAATTCCTCGCCATCAACCAAGCCGCCATCCAGCATTATGGCTACTCGCGAGCAGAATTTCTCTCCATGTCCATTAAAGACATTCGTCCCCCAGAAGAGATTC
>JAAHGE010000436.1 GCA_010672635.1 Desertifilum sp. SIO1I2
GCTGGGAGTATAAATCGGTTCGAGAATAAAACTTTCAGATGGGGGCTGTGACCGTTTTTGCGATGAAGAGTCTTTAGCCGCGCGTCGTTTCCCGAACAGATTAAAGCGACCCATAGAATGCCCTGATAGTTGAGATTTGACAGAAAAGAGTTGTCGTCTACCGACAATAATTCTCTCCTCTGCTCCAGCGCTTCCCCACCGTAAGATTACGGTTTGTGCAGAAAATGCGTATAAACTCGGACATTACTTCCGTTTGTAGAGTAAGGATGAAGTTTTTCAAGCCCAGCATGACGAAATCCTGATTAAGCTTCATCCTACGGATGTGAAGTTGGAGTTTTTGAGCCGGATGAGACTTGAAGCTAAAGTAGTTCTTGCAAGCTATAATCATTGGATTTGCCCCGACCTTACAGCTTACTGGCTCTTAGGGGCAGTGAAAAACTCAAACCAAATTGTCTTGCAATCAAAAGCTGGCAATCAACGCCATTGCTTCAGTGCTACTGAGGGATATGCTTTGCAACACTTTACAGGAGGGTTTACACTAGCCCAGGTTACTGCTAAGTGCCAGCAAAAGTTTGGCGAGACTCTTCCTGGCGATTGGGGAGTAAGTTTACTGCAAAAGCTAGTTGTCAAAGGAATTTTAGTTCTTGAGAGCGAAGAAGTGGAGAGCGAGGAAAGGGAACAATTCCAGTCAACTTTCAACTCTCATTGTACGACTAGACCAACTCCTCGCTCAAAACTTCAACTTAAACCGGGTCTACAGTGGATTGAGCATCCTGAGGGGTACTGGATTTTACGCAACCCTGTTGATGTCACGTTTCTCCAAATTAGCATCCGCGATCGGGAGATAATCCAACAATTAGGAGAGCTTTCTCCGGCTGGAGTCGCTCAAAAGTTTCAGATTAGCTTACCCGAAATTCATCACTTGTTGCGCTTGCTAGCAGCAACGGGGATGTTAGTAGGAACTGTCCCCGCTCCCGCCTCCAAACGCAAATTTACTCCAATGCAACTGCTGTTTTTCCGCGTACCTTTATTCAATCCGGATGCCTGGTTAAGTCAACAAATTCAGGCAATTAGCTGGGTATTTTCCCGCCCTTTTAGTTGGATTTTAGGAGTTTTACTAGTTTGGGCGGCGGTTGTGGGTTTATCGCAACGCGCTTCTATCTTACACGCCGGACAACTGTTGTGGTTGCATCAAGGGGCAAGTTTAATTCTACCGCTAGCTTTCCTCACCCTGTTCGTTGTGACGCTGCACGAACTCGGTCATGCTTTCACGCTCAAACACTTTGGTGGGATTGTGCCGGAGGTTGGAGTCTTCTTCATGCTAGGAATTCCCGCAGCTTATACTAACACTACGGATTCCTATTGTTTAGTCAAGCGCTTTCAACGCGGATTAGTGGTTGCTGCTGGTGTAATTGTACAGCTTGCGATCGCTGCTGTGGCACTGTTGTTGTGGAATCTTTCGGCTGTCGGAACTTGGCTGCATCTGACCAGTTACTTGCTTATGGTCGCTGCACTCTTAACGATTGCGCTGAATCTCAATCCTTTAAGTAAGTTTGATGGTTACTATCTTGCAGTGGCACTGACGGGAATTAACAATTTACGCGCTCGTTCTTTGCAATTCTATGCCAATTTACTCAAGGGAAAGCCCATCACTGAAAAGGGTTCGGTTTGTGCCATTCTAGCCGCCTATGCTCCTTTGAGTTTGGCTTATGTCCTATTGGTGTTTGGATTTCTGTTGGCTCGAATTCTAGAGTGGACGCTGACCCATATTCCGACGACTGCTATTTGTCTACTGGCTTTGTGGGCTATTTATTTCTATTTCCCGGCTGCGGCTTCAGGTCGGAAGTCATAAAGCTGAATTGACGAGGGGGAAGACATTTACCCAAAAATTACTTGTGCGGATCTGTATGAAGAAGGGATTTTCTATTTTTATAGCTGTCGCCATGAAGGTTAGAGCAGTACAAACTGCTGAAAAGATTAACCTGATTGTATTTCGACTCAGCACTGTTGCACTTTCCACTGGTGCACTTTGCTATAGCTCGGATTGTTGTTTGTTGTTAGAAGTCTCATGAATTGAGCTGATTGTTACTTGATTACTATTACCCAGCATCTACCTCTATGACTGTCACTAATTCTCCCTATCCGGGTTCTAACCCTTCTAATCGTTCCCCTTTGAAGGTCATTCCTCCTGCCACTCAGAACGATGAAGTCACAACGCTTAATGAACCTTCAACTGTATCTTCTCCAACTTCTACTCCAGAAAAGCAGAGCTTCCCTAGGATTTCTCCCCAAGGGTTGGCTGTAGCCGTTGTGGCGATGGGGTTAGGAGGTATTAGCTTAATTCCTTTACCTCACTACGTGACGGGTTCGGCTGAGGTGATTTCTACCCAGAAGGCGCGTCAGACGGTGACGATGCCAGTTGAAGGAATTGTACGGCTCTCAGTTGAACCGAATCAAAAGGTTAAACCCGGACAATTGATTGCAGAAGTCAACAGTGACGAGTTGGAAGATAAGATTGCCGCAGCTACTCTCGAATTAGAACAAGCTCATCAAGCTGTGCTTTCGGGATATCAGAAGTTAAGTATGGCTCAATCTCAGTTGCAAGTTGCTTTGACTGAGGAACAAAACGCTCAAAAGCAGGTAGACAAACATCGTGCCGAACTCAAGAGTATTGCTCAGGGGCATCCTTTGCCTCAAATTCGTCAGTTAGAAAGTGAGATTGGTGGACTCAACAGTGAGATGGCGGGATACCGTCAGAAGTTGGTGTTGGTGGAAGCTGAAATCCAAGATTATGCTCCACTAGCACAGGAGGGGGCTTTACCTCGCTCAACTTTAAGGGCACTAATGAAGGAACAAGTGACGTTGATGGCGTTAACTAAGGAAACTCAGAGTACGATTTCTGGAAAGTCTCATGCCATTGCGGCTGTTACGAAGCAATTACTCGATCAGTTAGAGGCGGTTGACCGGCAGTTGGCACAGACTCAGGCGGCGAGGGTTTCGGCTCAAACGGTAGTGTTAGCCCAAAAATCTGCTGTTGCTTCTGCAGAAGAGATGGTGGTGAAGTTGACTGAGCAATTGCAAAGATTGGAGCTATCTAAGCAACAGTTACAGTTAAGAGCATGGGCAGAGGGAACAGTGGTGAAGTTAGATTTAGATTTGTTGCACAACCGTCACTTGCAGGCGGGCGAGGAGATTTTAAGTATTGTAGATTTAACGCATTTGAGTGCGGCAGTGCAAGTGCGGCAGGAGGATGCGGCTTTGGTGAGTGCAGGGTTGTCGGTGACGTTCCATCCTCGCGACACAGAACGGAAGTTTTATGCAGCTCAAGTGCAGGAGCGGGATATTGCGCCTGTGGTGCGGGTGGATGAGACACAGCAACAACGGGCGATTGGGGTGCGGATTTCGATTGATAATGATGATGCTCAGTTACGACCGGGGGAAAAGGGAACGGCGCATATTGCGGTGGGCAAGATGCCAATCTATCAGAAAGTGCAACGGGAGTTTTTACGTCTGGTGCCAGTTGAGCGCTGGAAGTTTTTTTAAGGTCGGTCTTTAGGATTACTCATCTTGCGATCGCTTTAATCAGAACAGAGTCAGAAATCGTTCAGTCAATCTCTACAGTTACCAAGCGAACAGTCGATCAAGCTTAAACCCAATAAAACTCCCCTGCTCCAACTAGAGGGGTCTAGTTTAACTAATCCCAAATACCAACAGGGGTGAAGTCTATCTCACCTTGCTGCTTCTAACATCAATGCAGCAGTCAAGCAGATAGCACCTTATGGCCAGACCAAAGAAAGTTGCCGTACCCGATGCTCTAGCAGTCATGGATTTTGGAGGTTTATCCACCAGAGTCTTTTACCAAGGGTTGCGTACAGGACAAACCAGTTCCTTTGTCATGGAATCGCAAGTAGGTCCCGTAAGCCGAGATACCGCCAATGCTTACACCCTACCTAACTTAACCTCCACCGCTCCCGAAAATCTTGCCTGGATTGCCATTAATAACGATTGTCGAGCAGTAGGTTACTTAGCCGCATCTCAATTCAACGCCCATATCGGATTGAACGGTCTTAAATACAGCAGCGCCTTATACAAAGCCCTCGCAGCTCTATGGGTGATCTCAAGAAAATTAGACTTAGGGCATCACTTCAGTATAGCGATCGCCGTTTTCTTACCCCCAGGCGAGTTTAATGACTCCAAACAATTCTTCGAGCTATTAAATCGTGCCGCCGCTTCCTTTGAAACCCCTACTGGTAAATTCTCAGTCAAACTCGATAAAACCCAAGCGCTGCAAGAAGGTGGCGGCATTTCCATCGTTCGCAATAGCAAGCTAGGAAACGCCTTCAAAACCAGAGTCACCGCTTTTGCCATGGTGGGATTTCGCAATGCCTCCCTAGTCGTAGCAGCTAGAGGCGCTGTTGGTAAAGGCAAAACCTCAGACTTAGGCATGGTGCGAATGACCGAACTCGTTCAAGAGCGTACCGCTAATTATAATATCGGTCATTTAGCAGAAGCGATCGCCACTTCAGGAGAGCGATATAACCGTCCTTACTTCTACCGTATCGCACGCAATCGAGAAGAGACAGCCAGAGAGCGAGAAGTTGACCAATTAATTGCTGCCGTAAAGCAATCTCGCGCGGACTATGCAAGGATGTTAACCCATTGGCTCGATGAAGTCCTACCGCCTGATACCG